>DATATI010000032.1 GCA_036268875.1 Polyangia bacterium
TCACGCATACGTCGCTCATCTTGTCGCCCAGATCGCATCCAATCGTCTCGGTGGTAGAGTTCTCCATGGCCGCCTTCTCCTTTGCACCTCGAGTGCGTTTTCACCCGCAGAATAGTCTGCGGGCCAGGGGGTGGCGGCCGACTCATCTCATCTGAACGCGAGAACCTCGACGAAGCCAAGCGTTCCAAGATGGCCGCGACTTTGCGCGGCTTCAGAACGGAACGTCACCCACGGCTACGCGACCTTGACGGTCTGCGTTCCGACGAACTCCCCTTCAAACTTGGGCTCGCCGTCCTCGATGAGCATGGTGACGACCTCTTCAAGATTTTACCGCAATTCGTCCACCGTGGCGCCCTGTGAGTGCCCACCCGGCCATCCGGGGACGTCTCTATCGCGAGCGTGACCGACACAGTGCGGCCCCATTCTGTGTTCAAGGCGGCGGCGGTCGTTGCGAAATTGGCGCTCGAGCGAATAGTACCAGCCGGCCCCGGCTAACCAGCTTGACGAGTCCCGATTCCGTCGCCGACGTTAGCAGGTTAGGATAGCAACCCGGATCCACCACTGCGAACGCCGCCTTCGTCAAAACGCCGCCGGCCTCTGCGACTGAGAACTTACGGGGAAGGATCTGAAATGGAGCAGGGTAAGCCCGCTTCGGGTCCAAGTCTGCCGCGGTTAGCTCAGAGACGTGATAAAGGCCATTTTGATAGGTATCCGCGCAGCCAAGGAATGCAACAATGTCGTTGGAGACGTCAGTGCGAGGTCGGGCAGCAGGCATGTGCGACAGGACTTGACCGCCGAAGGATTCGCTTCGCTCGCCATAGAACGAACTGAACGAGAAAAATAACAGATCGCCCCCCAGCGTATCGTAGCCCTTGCTACTTGAGGCGTCATATAGAAGGTGAGTTACTCCCATTCCGGATAGCAAATCATATACGCCCCCCGCCGTCCTAGCTCGCACATAGCTGATTCCACCTTGACTGCCTTGCCAATCCGAGACCGACATCGCCTGAAGCGCCCAATGCACATGATTCTCATGAATCAAGACCTTGTCATTGTGCTTCAGACGATACCCAATCTTCAAAAAGTCACCAAACGGAGCGCTAAACCTTTGATTGTAGTTGCCTGAAAATCCGGAGGAAATCAGATCAATTGATTTCTTTAGCGAAGAGCCGGCCATAGCATGGGTCGGAAAGAAATAAACGTCGCCCCCCCAAACAAGCTGTAACCCGATGATCACCCCCAGAAATGGTCGCGCCAATCGATTTTGTTGCCAGAGCTGTGAGCACGTCGCCACCAGAGCCGCGACCATCCAAGGAAGAATTGCCTGAAGGTACCGATCAAAATGATGGATTGTGTACCAAATGAAGATACCCATGTGAATCGCGGCAATCACCACCCATATTCGTCGCGATTTTCGCAAAAAGGGCAGCCACAGCAGAGACAAGGTGGCCAAAGAACCAAATATCGGCACATCCCGATGGAATGTCTTCCAGTCGCGCGGAACAAAGGAATAGTTAAAAAGCGCACGAACTGTCTCCCAAGCGCCTGCCAGGGTTCGCGGCGGATGAAAGAATGGAGGGTAAAACCAGTACTCCAGCGGGATCGAAAAGTCAGGCGTAGATGGGTGTATATTGAGATAGTGTCGCAACATCGGATAAACCGGGTCGCCATACCAGATCCAGTTTTTCAACCAATACGGCGAACTAGCAGCAAGCCCGGCGATTGCCGCGACAATGAGAAGCTTTATCGACGTCATGCGTGAATAGCCCACCCTTGGATAAATGGCGGTCCAAACACACCAAGACATGAAGGCCAAGGCGGGGAAGGCGACGATTGAAATTGCCGACGTCTTTGTGCCAACGGCGGCGGCCAGCGCCAGCCCTAAGAGGGCAGCAAATATTGCGGAGCCGCTCCGAATGGTTCGAAAGAATAGAATCAAGATCACCGGCGCCCAGAACGCGGCGATGTGATCGGCACCAACCGTCAGTGATGAATCATAGAGAAAAATTTCAGGAAAAAGAAATATCGCGACCCATGCCAAATGAATCCTTCGGCGGTTTGGCAGGAGGTGTGGAACCAACGCCACGATGCCGGCAAGAGTAGCCAGGAAAATGAGAAATTCTATGTGCGCGCACAATTCAACTTTTTCGAAATATACGGCCTTTGGCAACAGCATAGCCCAGGCATACAAATGACTGGCCAGATGTGGATACGCTCCCAGGAACCAACCTTCAGGAAATGGGCGGATCGCTCCTTGCGCCACATAGTGTTCGGCGATGGGCAGATGATACCAGCGCGCATCGTATGCCACGTTTTCTGGAGTTAGAATTTCAAAGTAAATTAAAGCCAGGCCTCCGCACCCAGCCACAATCAGAGCAATTTCCCACAGAGAACTTGGGCGTCCTCGAAGGGCGCGCAGGTGGTACCGGATCCGTCGAACAAACCGCGAAGCTGGGCGCATCCCGGCGGCCGCCAAGATGGTCGGAGCGAGGAAAAAGAAGCCTGGCCGCAGAATACCAAGTAGGCCACCCACAAAAACCGAGATAAAAAAACCAAAAACACCGATCGCAAAGGCAAGAACGATATGTTCAATGATTGGAAGGGTTCGCTGAAGAAGACGCAATAAGATTGCATGCCCCAGACAGAAACAACTGATGCCGAAAAAGAGAGTCGCGAGCCATATTTTCGCATATATCCAGAAAAGCCAGTGACTGATCGGATACGACCGATTCATTGCCACGACATCGATCGCGATCGCCGATAGCAGCCCAAGGGCCAGGCCTATTGTTCGGACGTGCGATTTCGCGATCTTCATGGACGTTCTCCGAGCCTCCCAACGTCAATATCCGGTGGAAGCACGATAGGAAGGTGAAATAGTGGTATTTGTTATGCCAAAAGTGCGACTAGCGCAAGACGAAAAGTTGCTGATTGAGTCGTCCGCTTCGCCGACGAGCGGGAAGTGACGCTTGGTGTCCGCTGCCGCGCGGGATTGGCGGGAGACGGCTTTTGCCTGTCGCTAGCTGGGGGGCACGCGCGGCGCTATTTTTATCTATTCATTTCAGACGATGCTCTGATGACGTTGTGCTGTGCGCAGCGGCTGGCGACCGGGCGTGGGCTGCCATGGACCGACGGCGATCGCGGTGGAGGGCTGAACCGATTTGCCGTGGGCACTGCTCAACACGCCGAGCGTCCGCTTCGCTAGCGATGAAACTCGGCGACTCGCCAGTGTGCGGACGCCAGTCGAAGGTCCTGCCAGAGGTCCAAAAGAAATTGCACCTGGACTCTGGCCCGACGCCAAGGCCATGCCACTAGACGGCAACCCCGTCGGACGGGACTATCTTGGTGGTCCGCTTTTGTGAGTGACCGTTCGTGGGACGGTCCCGTCCCAAAGACGAACGTAACAGGCGTTCACGCGCACCGAATTTCAACAAATCGGCGCCATTCGAGGAACCAAGTTTTGGCGCGGCCTTCGCATAGGGCCCCGGCCGTGATAGCGGCCGTTAGCCTTCTCTTGATTCTGGATGCTGCGCCGGCGGTCGCCGACGATGGTGGCCGATCGCTGGGGATCGGGCAGGCGGTGGCGTTGGCGGTGCAGCACAACCCGAAGCTGGCTGCCGCTTCCGTTACCGTGGTCGGCAGCGAGGAAGGCATTGTCGCGGCTTCTGGCGCGGACGATTTTCTCTGGGATGCCAGCGCCGGTTGGGCGCGAAGCCGCGATGCGATCGTGCCTGGCACGCCGGTTCAGCAAACCCACGCGGATGATGTGCTGCTCTCGACGGCATTGACTCGACCGCTGGCCACGGGGGGGGCGCTGGGATTGCGGCTATCCGCGGACCTATCGCAAGCCGACTACTCGAGTGAGCTGGGCGACGGCAGCGGCACGCTGGCGCCGTCGACGGTCGATACCCGGCTGGCATCGCTGTCTTTGTTCGGGGCGCACCCGCTGCTGCGGGGCGCGGGAACGAACACCGCGCGCGCCCAGCGCCGTCGGGCTCGCGCCGCCCGCGACATAGCGGGGCTACAGCGCGAAGCGGTGGCGGCCGGTCTGGTGCGCGATGTGGTGGTGGCGTGCTGGAATGCTTTGCTGGCGTCCGAGGAAGCCGAAATTCGTCGTGCGTTGACCGAGTCAGCTCGTCAGCAGCTGCAAGCCGTACAAGCCGGCATCGGCGTCGGAAAGCAACCGCCCAGCGCCGCCGCCGAGGTGGTGGTCGCCGTGGCCCTGCGACAGGACGATGCTATCGCCGGTGAGGACGCAGCCCGCGCGGCGTCGGTCGACCTGGCGAAGCTCCTGGGGGCCGAGGTGGACGAACCGGCGGCCGAAACCAAGATCGTCGAGCCATTGGATCCCGCGATCGACGATCGTCGCTGGTCCTTTGAAAGCGCAGCGACCGCGGCGATGGAGCGCAACCCCGAGCTAGCGTTGGCGCGGGCCCGTGGGCAGGCGGCGACCATCGACGTCGAGGTGGGTGAAAACGGGCTTCTCCCGCAACTGGATCTGGCGGCGTCGGGGGGGATTCGCGGCAACGCGGAAAACTTTGGCGGGGCCCTGGGACAGCTGGGCGGGGCGCGATCGTACGATGTCCAGGTTGGCCTGGTTTTTCAAGAGCCCCTTGGTCGGCGTTCGGCCAAAGGCAACTTGGGCGTGGCCCGCGCCGAGCGGCAGCGGGCCAAGCTGTCGGAAGCGGACATCACCGCGCAGGTTCGCTCGGCGGTCTTAAGACAGGTCGGATTGATCCAGACGGCCCGTCGTCGCATCGGCGCGCTTTCAGAAACCGTCCAGGCGGCGACGCTGGATCTCGACGCCGAGCGCGCCCGTTTCCAGGTCGGGCGGGCGACCAACTTTGATGTGCTCAGGCGACAGGAAGAGCTGGCCCAGGCGCGGGTTCACGTCCTTCACGCCAAGGTCGACTACTGGTGCGCGACCGCGGGTCTGGAAGCGCTGACCGGCGAGATCCTTGGGCGCTACGGCGTGGTGGTTCGATGACGTCGCCAAGCAAAGGCGACGCGGCGATGGATGTTCCACGGCTGCGCCCCCAGCGCGGTCGTCGCCGGGTGCTCGGCTACGCAGCAGCCATCTTCGTTCTGGTGGCGCTCACGGTGACATTGCGGCAGCTGCGTCCAGCAGCGCCGTCTGTCGACCGGGCCACGGTCTGGATCGACACCGTCAAGCGCGGTCCGCTGGTGCGCGAGGTGCAAAGTCAGGGTGAATTGGTGCCCGAAGAGATTCGCTGGATCTCGGCGGTGGCCCCGGCGCGGGTCGAGAAGATCTTGGTGCGCCCAGGAACCGCCGTGCGGCAGGACACCGTCTTGCTGGTGCTGGCCAACGCCGATCTGGAACTGGGCGCGCTGGAGGCCGAGCGCCAACTGGCCAGCGGTTTGTCCGGCCTGGTAAATCTGCAGGCCACTTTGGACGGACAACAACTGGCGCAGCAATCGCAACTGGCGTCTTTGCGCTCCGAACTGGGTGAAGCCCGGCGCCGGGCCGCGGCCGACGACGATCTGGCCAAGAAGGGCTATCTGTCAGAGTTGGAGCGCGGCCAATCCCGCGATCGGGCCAGCGAGCTGGCCGGCCGATTGGCGTTCGAAGAAAGAAGGCTGGCAGCCTTGGTCCGCGGCGACGGGGCGCAGATCGCGGCCCAACGTGAACAGGTGGAACGGCAGCGTTCCATTGCGCGCGTGCGGCGGCGCGAGGTCGACGATCTCACGGTGAAGGCGGGCGTGGACGGCGTCTTGCAACAATTGCCGTTGCAGGTTGGGCAATCGGTGGCGGCGGGTGCCTTGCTGGCGAAAGTGGCGCGACCCGACCGACTGAAAGCAGAGATCCGCGTCCCCGAAGTACAGGCCAAGGACGTGCGCCTGGATCTGCCGGTGGCCGTCGACACTCACAGTGCCGTCATCGCGGGCCGAGTGATCCGCATCGACCCGGCGGTTCTGGGGGGCTACGTGAAAGTGGACGTGGCACTGACTGGACCCTTGCCGGCGGGTGCGCGTCCCGATCTCAGCGTGACGGCCACCATCGAACTGGACCGCCTGGACAACGTCCTGTTCGTCGGCCGGCCCGCCTTCGGGCAGCCCAACGCCACGGTCGGTCTTTTCAAGTTGGAAGCCGACGGTGAGACCGCGACCAGGACCGCGGTCTTGCTGGGGCGCGGTTCGGTCAAAGCCATGGAGGTGGTGAGCGGAATCGGCGAAGGCGATCGGGTGATTCTGTCCGACATGGCCCAGTGGAGCGCGGCTGACCGCGTGCGACTGAAGTAGGAAGAGAGAGTCCCATGGAAAAAAGCACGGAACGGTTGATCACCTTGGAAGGCATCAAGAAGGTCTTTCTGACCGAAGACATGGAGACGCACGCGCTGTCCGACGTGCACCTGTCAATCAGCAAGGGCGACTATGTGTCGATTGAAGGACCATCGGGCTCGGGTAAATCGACGTTGCTGTCGATCCTGGGTTTGCTGGATGCGCCCAGCGGCGGGACGTACGTGCTCGGCGGTGAGAACGTCGCCGGCCTGTCGTCAGCGCGGCGAGCAGTGCTGCGCAATCGACACATCGGCTTTGTCTTTCAGAGTTTCAATCTGATCGCCGACCTGACCGTCTCTGAAAACGTGGCTTTGCCGCTGACGTACCGTGGGATGCCCAGCGACGAGCGCAAACGCCGCGTCGAGCAGGCGCTGGAACGAGTGGGCATGTCCCATCGGGCCAAGCACATGCCAGCGCAGTTATCGGGAGGGCAACAGCAGCGGGTGGCCGTGGCGCGCGCGGCCGCCGGCGAGCCGCTGATCTTGCTGGCCGACGAACCGACGGGGAATCTCGATTCGAAGAACGGCGACGCGGTGATGGCGCTGCTTCGCGAGATGAACCGCGCCGGCGCCACCATCTGCATGGTCACGCACAACCCCGATTACGCGCGCCAGGCCAGCCGCAACGTGAACCTCTTCGACGGGCGGGTGGTCGACGACGTGCGGGCCGCCGCCGATGCCGATCGATCTCTGGAAACCGACGCATGAGCGCGCTCTGGCAGGATCTGCGGCTTGGCGCGCGCATGCTGGCCAAGTCGCCGGCGTTCACCGCGGTCGCCGTCACCGCCCTGGCGCTGGGACTGGGGGTGAACGCCGCCGTGTTCAGCGCCGTCAACACGTTCTTGCTGCGCCCGTTGCCGGTGGAGGATCCGGCGCGTCTGGTGCGGGTGCAAGGCGGGCGGCACAACCAACCGCTCGGCTGGGGCGGCCTCTCCTACGGCCAATATCAAGCGATCAGTGTTCTGGACCAGGTTTTCTCGGGCGTCGCCGCTTCGGCCATCGACGGTTGCGCCGTCAGCAACGGCGAAAGCCGGCGCTCGCGCGGGGCTGAGCCGTCGGAGGTGATCAACGGCGAAGAAGTCAGCGGCAATTTCCTGTCTGTGCTGGGCGTCCGTCCGGCGCTGGGGCGCGGGTTTTCCCCCGACGAGGGCATCAACCCAGGAGCCGATCCGGTGGTGCTAATCAGCGACGGTCTATGGCGCCGGCGATACGGTGCCAATCCGACGGTGGTGGGCCGCAAGATCTATTTCAACCAGACGGCGATGACTATCATCGGCGTCATGCCGGCGGCGTTCAAAGGCGCCGTGTTTCAGTCACGGATCGATTTCTGGGTGCCGCTGGTGTTGCGAGCGCGGGTGGCTGGCGGCGATAATGGGTTCACAACGGACCGTGAAATTCGCGCATTCAGCGCGTTTGGACGCCTGCGGCCGGGCGTCACCCAAGCGCAAGCGGCGGAGCGATTGTCGGTTCTGGCCGGTGAGCTGGCTCGACAGTTTCCAGCCACCGACGCTGGGCTGGATCTCTACGCAATGCCGGAGGTTCGCGGCCGGTACGGGCGCTATTACGACTCCGTGCGGCTCAGTTGCGTGCTGGCCCTGGTGATCAGCTGCCTGGTGCTGGTGATCGGCTGCGCCAACGTAGTCAATTTGCTGCTGGCGCGTGCCACAGCGCGGACCAAAGAGATCGGGATTCGATTGGCGCTGGGCGCTGGCCGAGGGCGTATCGTCCGCCAATCGCTGACCGAAAGTCTGCTGCTGGCGGTGATCGGTGGCGTCCTGGGTGTCGTGTTGGCGCTGTGGTTCGCCGATCTGATGCATGCCTTCGTGCCGCCGAAGACCATGCGCTTCGAGCTGACGTTTCAGCCCGATGCCCGCACGATCGCCTGGATCGTGGGCAGTGCGCTGGCGGCGGGGCTTTTGTGCGGAGTTTTGCCGGCGGCGCGCTCGTCCAGCGCAGATGTCTTGACGGCTCTGAAAACCGACGTGGGGGCTGAAGGCCAGCGCGTGCGCCGCCTGGGCCTGCGCCAGCTGCTGGTCGTCGGGCAGCTGGCCATCTCGATCGTGGTGGTGGTCTGCGGCGGCCTTTTCGTGCGCAGCCTGCGCAATTTGGAGAAGGCGGATCCGGGATTTCGTTACGAAACCCTGGTCTCGGCGACCGTTGATCCGACGTTGGTGTGGGACAGCGAGCTGACGGAACCGAATCTGGAGCGCCTTTACAATGAATTGAAACAACGACTGGAAGCCCGACCGGGGGTGGTCAGCGTCTCGTCGGCACGGAATATACCTCTGAATTATTGGGACCTCGACGGTCCGGTGGTGAAAGACGGGGATCCGCCGCCGCCAGCCAATCAAGGCCTGATGGTTCCCTTCAGCATGGTCGACACAAAGTATTTCGAGACCATGGGAACGGATCTGCTAGCCGGCCGCGACTTTTTGCCCGGCGAGCATCAGGGCGTCGCCAGCACCGCGGTGATCAATGGCCAGCTGGCGCGGCAATTGTTCGGCAGCGAACGGGACGCGGTGGGGCGGCGCTTTCGCATGGGCGGTCCACAGTCGCCGCTGCTGGAAGTGGTGGGCGTGGCGAAAGACGGCCACTATCGCAACCTGTTTGAAGAGCCAACGCCGTGGGTTTTCTTGCCAAATCGTTCAGCGGCCAGTAAGGCCATCGATCTGACGATGCGGACGATTCTGATCAGGGGCGCCAGCCGGCAGGATCTGCCGTCGATCGTGCAGAGCCTGCGAACCGAGGTGGGAAACCTGGACGCGCGCATCCCGGTCGACGGTCTGACCGTCGGCGACGGACACCTGTCCTGGGTGATGTACGCGCCGCGCATCGCGGCCGAGTTGGGGATGATCCTTGGACTGCTGGCGCTGGCGCTGGCCACCATGGGGATTTACAGCTTGATGACTTACACGGTCAGCCAGCGCACCAAGGAGATCGGCATCCGCATCGCCTTGGGCGGCCGGATGGGTGACGTTCTGCGGTTGGTGTTGGGGCAAGCGTTGACGCTGGTCGCGCTGGGCGTGGTCGTCGGCGTGAGTGGGGCGTTGGCGGTGACCCGCCTGCTAAACGACTTTCTTTTCGGTGTGGGCACCACCGATCTGCCGACGCTGGCCGGCACGGTGGTCCTGCTGACGGTGGTGGCCATGCTGGCCACGCTTTTGCCGGCGCGCCGCGCGGCGAAGGTGGATCCGATGGTCGCTCTCCGGTACGAATAGTCCTAATGCAGACGCTCGCATCGCGGGTTCTTTGCGCCGACGATCAGGCGGACGTACTGGAGGCGTTGCGCCTGCTCCTGAAGGGCGAAGGCTTTGAAGTCGTCATCGCCAGCTCGCCGGCCGGGGCCCTGGCGGTAGCGGAGACGCAGGAGCTGGATGTCGTTCTCATCGATCTGAATTACGCCCGCGACACCACGTCGGGCCGCGAAGGGTTGGATCTTCTGCCCCGGCTACACGCCGTTGATCCGTCGCTGCCGGTGGTGGTAATGACTGCCTGGGCCACCGTTGACGGCGCGGTGGAAGCGATTCGGCGCGGGGCGCGCGACTATGTGCAAAAGCCCTGGGAAAACCAGCGCCTGATTGCCACCTTGCGAAACCAGGTGACGCTGGGCAGCGCCTTGCGAAAAAGTCGCGGCCTGGAAGATGCGGCTGCTCGTTCGTCGGGACGCAATTTGCCGCCGCTCTTCGCTCGCTCGCGCGTCATGCAGCCGGTGCTGCGGCTGATGGAACGGGTGGGGCCATCCGACGCCAACGTGCTGGTCACCGGGCCGCACGGCAGCGGCAAAGAAGTGGTGGCGCGCTGGCTTCACACGGCATCGCTGCGGGCCACCAAACCATTCGTGGCCGTCAACGGCGGCGGCCTGGCCGACGGTGTCTTTGAAAGCGAATTGTTCGGTCACGTGCGGGGCGCGTTCACCGACGCCAAGACCGATCGCGCCGGCTGCTTCGAGGTGGCCGAAGGCGGAACCCTGTTCCTGGACGAAGTGGCCAACATGCCGACGGGCCAGCAAGCCAAGCTGCTGCGAGTCCTGCAGACCGGCGAGTTTCATCCCGTGGGATCCTCACGCCTCCGGCACGCAGACGTTCGCATCGTCACCGCCACCAACGTCGATATCGCCGAGGAGGTTCGTGCCCGGCGATTTCGCGAAGACCTGCTTTACCGGCTGAACACGGTCGAGATCCGTCTGCCGCCGCTACGCGATCGGCGAGAAGACGTTCCCGATCTGGCCGGGCATTTTTTGACCCGACAGGCGGCCCGCTACGGCAAGGCGCTGGCGCGTTTCAGCGCCGGTGCCATGGACGCTCTGCTGGATCACTCCTGGCCAGGCAATGTCCGCGAACTTGAACATGTCGTCGAACGCGCCGTCCTGATGGGAGAAGGGACGGAGATCAAAGTCGCCGATCTGTTCTTGAGCGCCCGCCAGGAGGGCGCCGCGTCTTTCGAGACCATGACGCTGGAAGAGGTCGAGCGACATCTGATCCAGCGCGCTCTCGCCCGATGCGCCAGCGTCAGCGATGCCGCGAAGGCCCTGGGACTGTCTCGAAGCGCGCTTTATCGGCGGCTGCAACACTTCGGGCTGCAAGAGTCATGACCAATCGTCAGCGGCGACCGGGCCGGCTGACGGTGGGTCACGATGGGCGGGTGTTGTTGGCCGGCCTGGCGGCCAGCGTGCCCGGTTTGGTCCTGGCGTTGGGTTTGTTATGGGCCGGCGAACATTCGTTGAAACTGCAAGTGACTCTCACTCTGATCGTCGTTTCACTGTGGGTCGGCTTTCTGAACAGTTTGCATGAACAGGTCGTTCGACCCTTACAATCCATCGCCAACCTTTTGGCGGCGGTACGCGAAGGAGATTTTTCCATTCGCGGGCGCCGGCATGACGCCGGCGAGGCGTTGGGTACGGCGCTGGCCGAGATCAACTTGCTGGGCGATACCCTGCGCGAACAGCGGCTCGGCGCGGTTGAGGCCAGCGCGCTGCTCGGCAAGGTGATGTTCGAGATCGACATGGCCATCTTCGCCTTCGACGAAGACCGGCGGCTGCGATTGATTAACCGCGCCGGCGAGCAGCTTGTCGGCCGCGGTCCGGGAAGCCTGCTGGGAACGCAGGCGGCTGAACTGGGAATGACCGGGCTGCTGGAGGGCCATGGACAACGGACTTTGGAACTGACGTTCGCCGGCGCTCGCCAGTCCTGGGATCTGCGCCGCACGGAATTTCGTCAGCAGGGACGGCCGCACCAGTTGGTTGTTCTGGCCAATGTGCAGCGAGCGCTCCGCGACGAAGAACGACAGGCCTGGCAGCGCCTGGTGCGGGTGCTGGGACACGAGATCAACAATTCGCTGGCACCGATCCAATCGATTGCCGATCACCTGCTGCAGTCCTTGCGGCGCCAGGCCCGCCCACCCGATTGGGAAGACGATGTCACCCGCGGCCTGACGGTCGTCGGGCGGCGCGCCGAAGGGTTGGGTCGATTCATGAAAGCGTATGCGCGGCTGGCGCGATTGCCGCCGTTGAAAGTCGCACCAATCGATGTCGGTGAATGGCTGGGGCGGGCCTCGGCGTTGGACGCCCGCCTGGTTGTGGTGATCAAACCGGGTCCGCCACTATTCTTCGCCGGCGACATCGATCAGCTGGATCAGCTTTTGATCAATTTGATTCGCAACGCAGTCGACGCCGCGCTGGAGACGGGTGGCGCCGTCAGCTTGACCTGGGGGCGTTCCGCAAGCGTTGTTGAGATCTTGATTTCCGATGACGGCCCCGGGATCGCCGACGCCACCAACCTGTTCGTCCCGTTTTTCACGACAAAACCGAACGGATCGGGCATCGGACTCATTCTCAGTCGCCAGATCGCCGAAGCCCATCGCGGGTCGTTGGATCTGCGAAATCGCCAGGGCCGATCGGGGTGCCTGGCAGTTGTGCGTCTGCCACTGTGAACGCCGCTGTGATCGGTCAGGTCTGCCGGTGATCGAGGGCGACGATCTGGATCCGATTGCCGCAGGTGTCGTTCAGCATGGCGATGGTCGAGCCGGTCACCTTGGTCGGCGGCATGGTGAACTCCGCTCCCAGCGGTTTCATGCGGTCGTACTCCCGCTGGACGTCGTCGACGTTGAACATGGCGGCTGGTTGACTTTGTTCGAACATCGCCTGCTGGTAGGCCCGAGCGGCTGGATTGTCGTTGGGGGCCAGCTGCAGCTCGGTGCCACCCGGCTCCTCGGCTGAGGCAACGGTGAGCCACCTGAACGGCCCTTGGGTGAAGTCCGCCTTCTTCACGAAACCAAGAACGTCGGTATAGAAGCGCAACGCCTTCTCCTGGTCGTTCACGTAGAGGCTCGTGACTTTGATCTTCATGTCGATCTCCTCCGGTCATAGGGGGGCGTCGGTTGTCACCCCGAGGTAGGCCGGACAAACGTAGTCACGGAAGTCGCCGCCGCCAACACGCACGCAGGACAAAGCTGGGCGGCGCCGGTTACTTCGGCAGCGTGTTCTGGAAGTCGCTGATCAACATGCCGCCCACCTTGGGCCAGCCGTGGGTCAACCCGCCGAACGTCATCTGCGACGAGATGCAGTAGCGCACGGGGTTCTTCGTGCAGCCATCCCAGTCCATGCAGCGGTGGTCTTCCTTGCCCATGTTGAACGCGGCCTTCATGTCGGCCAGATTCTGCATGTACATCGCCGGCGGCGTTGCCGAGCAGCCATTGCGCTTGGCGAACATGGTCGGCGTGGTGACGTCGACGCCGCCGGTCTCCGTCGCACCCTGCGTGACCAGCACGGGCGGCGTCCCCTTGCAGTTGGCGTTGACGCTGGCCCCGTCGATGTACCCCGACACCGCGGTCACCTGCCACAACGTATCGCCGTCCAGGCAGGCGATGTGCTCGATGAACTGCGCGCCCGAGCTGACGCCGGCGATGAAGATGCGCGCCTCGTCGACGCAGTACTCGGTCTTCATGACGTTGAGGACATCGTGATAGTACTGCAGGTTCTCCCCCAGCGGTTGCGGCTGGCCTTCCCAGCCCGCGGTGATCGATTTCATGTAGACTGTGATGGCGGGCAGCTGTGGGAAGCCCTGGCACTCGCCGCCTCCCGACACGCCCGGCAGGCACGCCTGATTGTTGAAGCCGTGAAAACCAAAGCCGAGCGGCATCGGCTTGTTGATGTCGTAGTTGGCCGGCAAGTTGACGTAGTAGGTGCCGGTCATGCCGCCGGTCATGATCGTCCGCTTGGGCATGTTCGGGTTGGGCTTGCCGCAACCGGCGCTGGGCATCGGCGTGTGCGCGCCGGTTTCGCCGGCGCTGCCGTCGGTGATCATGGCGTCGCTGCCGCTGGGCGTGTCCATGCTGGCGTCGGTCGCCGGCGACGCGCCACCGGAACCGCCGCTGACCCCGCCGGTCGCGCTGCCGCCGGTGCCTGCGCTGCTGCCGCCGCTGCCGCCCGTGGTCCCGCCGCTCCCGCTGCCGCCGCTGCCCATCGCGCCACCGCTGCCGGTTGAGTTGCCCGCGGGCGACGAACTGCAGGCCGCCACGGCGACCAGGACAAAGCACAAACTGATTCTGTTGCTGGCGTTTCGCATCGCATCTCCTGACGCGCCAGGCGGACAACCGTCCCCCCTGGCGAACATCTTCGGTGAAGGGGTTTTAGTCCAGTAGCCCCGCGCCGATTCAATCGATCAATGTAGACCCGGACTGGCGCCGCCGGGGATGGCGGTCCTGAGCAGGTCTCGATCGCCGAAAACCGCAAACTCCAGCTGCTTTTTTAAATGACCGCCTTCTGATCGACGCCGGGATGGACGACCTTTTTCACGGCGCCGGTGCTAGCGTTCGGGCGCGATGGCATTTGCGTACAAGCAGGTCTCGGTTTCCGATTTGCCGATTCTCAAGCAGCTGCTGGCGGTATTTGGCGAAGCCTTTGCGGAGCCGGCGACGTACCAGGGCGCGGTGCCAACCGACGGTTAC
Source organism: Polyangia bacterium (assembly GCA_036268875.1). Classification (GTDB taxonomy): domain Bacteria; phylum Myxococcota_A; class Polyangia; order Fen-1088; family Fen-1088; genus DATKEU01. Next base: position 14,241 of record DATATI010000032.1, read on the forward strand.
CTGAAGGCGCTGCTGGGAAAATCGCACTTCATCGCCCTGGCGGCGATCGACCGGCAGGATGTCGTGGGCGGGCTGGTGGCCTACGAGCTGGAGAAGTTCGAGCAAGCGCGGAGCGAGATCTATATCTACGACCTTGCGGTGCGGGAGGGACATCGCCGCCAAGGCGCCGCCACCGGCCTCATCCACGAACTGCAGCGCATCGCCAAGGAACGGGGCGCCTATGTCATCTTCGTGCAGGCCGACGTGGGCGATGAGCCGGCGATCCGTCTTTATGAATCTCTGGGGACGCGGCAGGACGTGTATCACTTCGACATCCCGCCCGAAAAATAGCCAGGCTCTGCATTTTCTGGCTAACAGGTGTCGTCCGTAACTTGCAGCTCGGCTGCGAGCGCTGGCTGAGATCCGGGCTTTCTTTGCTGGCTCCCCGTTTGCTGCGATTGGAGCTCGGCGTGAGCCTGGGCGGCGTTGGTGGGAGCCGGATGGCCGAACGCCCCCGCCCAAAGCGTCTTGCCGTTCACCACGCGCCAAGGATACTGCCAATGAGCGCTTGCAGACCGCGTCGTCTTCGTTCCATCGGTGCGCTGGCCCCCTTGCTTTTGCTGGTCGCCTGCACCGGCGAGGTGGGTCCGGGTCCTGGTTCCACCGGCGGCGGCGCCGGCACCAGCGGCAACAACGGATCCGGAGGAGGTGGGCCGGCCAGCAACGGCGGCATCGGCACCGTGGCGATCGAGAACGCCCCGGACAAAGCCATCTCGCGTCTGACCAACGCGCAGTTCATTCAATCGGCGGCGGTGCTGGTGGGCGACGCCGCGGTGATGGGCGCCGACGCGCTTTTACCCGAGCAGGATCGTCACGGCGCCTTCACCAACACTGGCTACGCCCAGGATCAGCCGTTCGATCTGATCGAATCCTACGACAGCGCCGCCAGCTACATCGTCGATCACGTCACCGACTGGACGGCGTTCCAGATGCGCTGGGGCGGGTGCACGCAGGCAACCTGCGTCAGCACCTTCCTGCGCAGCTTTGTCGAGGCGGCCTTTCGTCGCCCGGCCACCGACGCCGACGTGACGGCGTTCCAACCGATTCTGGATGCCAGCACGGCCGCCATGCTGCCCTACACCGACACCGTCAAGCTGCTGGTGCGCGCCACCCTGCAGGCGCCGGAGTTTCTCTATCTGTTCGCCGACGACATGCTGAACGACTATCAGCTGGCGGCGCGCCTTTCCTATTTCGTCAGCAACGGACCGCCGGACGATCAGCTTTACGCGGCGGCGAAGGCGCAGACGCTGCACATCCCCGCCAACCTGGACGCGCAGATTGATCGGCTGCTGGCCAAGACCGTCACCCAGTTCGCCAGCGCCTTTGCTTACGACTATCTGGATCTGCACCGCGCCACCACGCGCAACGTGACCACCGATCCGGCCACGGTGAAGCTTCTGATCAGCTCGGCGGTGAACTCGTTCGCCGCGCTGGTTGATGAGGACAAGCCGATCTCGACGATTCTCACCTTGGACACGTTCGTCACCGACCCGGCGACCGCCACCTGGACAAGCGGGCAGCCGTCGACGGCAGCCACCGTGCAGCCGAGCGCGAGCTTTCCGTTCATGGGCCTTTTGACCCACCCGGCGACGCTGATGGCGATGAGCAACGAGATCATCGGCTCGACGGTCAACCGCGGCATCTTCATCTCGAACCAGATCATGTGCGTGCCGCCGACGCCCCCGCCGCCGCCGGGCATTCAGCAGACCGACCTCAGCGCCAAGCTGCCGCCGAACCCGACCGAGCGGGACATCGGCGAGGCGCGCGTGGCCGACCCGCGCTGCCAGGGGTGTCACTCGCAGTTCGAATCGTATTCCTTCCCTTTCAACAGGTGGGGCGGCGACGGTCTTTTCAAGACCGATCCGACGTTGAAAGACAATGGACCGATCCTCACCGGCCTGGGCATGATCACGTTCAAGGGATACGCCGATTTTCTGCCCCAGCTGGCCGGCAGCACGCAGTTCCAGCGTTGCGTCACGGATCAACTGATTCGTTACGGCCTGCAACACACCGAGTACCCGGCCGATCTGGTGGACACGGTGTTGACCGAAGCAAAGAAGCTGACGCCCGCCGTGACGTTCCGTTCGCTGATCAAGGCGCTGATTCGACAGTCCGTCTTCACCACCCGATAGGAATGCAGCCATGAAATATCGTCACGTTCTCAATCGGCGCACCCTCCTCAAGGCGGGCGGCATCGCCATCGGGCTGCCGTTTCTGGATTGCATGACCGAGACCAGCGTGTTCGGCGCGGCGCCCGACGCCCCGGCCAGCGTGGTCAGCCTGATGCACGGCCTGGGCACGCCGGACATCCTGCTTGACCGCGGCATCACCGGCACCATTCGCTATTACAAGCCGCTCATCGACGCCGGCAAGCTGTCCATCTTCACCAACATCGACATGACCGCCGCCGCCGATCAGCCGGTGGTGGCGCAGCACCACTACGGCCAGCCCTATCTCTTCAGCGGCTTTCGCACCCAGATCACCACCGGGTTCAACGTCATCCCGCAGGGGCCGTCGCTGCAGTGGGCGATCATGAACCAGCAGTACCCGCAGGGCTCGCCGACGCTGTTCAAGGTGATGGACTGCGGGATCTATTTTCGCCGCGGCATCAATTACCAGTATCAACGCATCTACGACAACCAGGGAAAGAACGCCGCCGACTTTGAAGATCTGGCGTCGCCCGTCGACATGTTCGACAAGGTCTTCGGCTCGATGCCGCCGGCCATCATGCAAGATCCGAAAGCGCGGGCCTCGCGCTCGATCATCGACTATCTGATCCCCGCCTATCAGAAGTACACCCAAGCGGGCTCTCCGCTGCCGGCGCGGGACATCTCGGTCCTGAAGAATCACCTGGATCGCGTGCGCCAGCTGGAACAGGCGGTCTATGGCGGCCCGGGGATCATGCCGAAGACAATCAACGTGACCCGGCCGATGCCGCCCGACCTGAAGTACAAGATCGACGGCGCCAGCTGCGGCGATCCGGCCAACGTCTATCGGGTCAGCGCCAGCGACTTTCAGACCGCCTATCAGATCATGGCGGACCTGTTCGTGGCCGGGTTGGAGGCGGACTATTTTCGCTTCGGGAACCTGTCGTTCGATTCAGGCGGCGGCCACACCTACTTCACCGGACCGTCGCCCAATCCCGACGACGCCGGCTTCACGTTCAACGGAAATCCCCACGCCAACTATCACGTGTGGGATCCGAAGAATGCCGGCATCGTCAAGATCGCCACCGGCCACAATTTCTTCCTGCACAACAACCTCGCCCAGGTCCTGACCAAGATGGATTCGAAGGACTTCCTGGGGGCGAACGGCAAGACCGTCCTGGACAACACGCTGGTGCTGGTGGGCAGCGAGGTCGGCACCAACCACGACGTCACCCGGATGTTTCACGGCGTGGCAGGCGGCGACGGGCGATTCAAGATGGGTTTGAACAGCAACGATCGCATCAAGGCGATCGAGTTCTACAGCGCCATCGGAAAATCGTACGGCCTGACCAAGGTCGGCGACGGCCGCGGCTACGGGTCCGACGCGACGGCAATCCTGGCCTGACGCTGCTTAGTGGGCGTTGAAGTGTCGGTCCGACGGGCCGCCACCTTCAGCACTCTCGGAGCCGCGGACCAAACACATAGACCCGGTCTGCCTTGATAGCGCAGCTCGATCGGAGCGGCGACCGCGCCCGGGGATCGCCATCCGGTCGCGCTAGGGAATCGGCGCCTCGCCGACCACCTGGCCAGGGACCGGCGTCGGCGGTGGCGGCTGATCGGATGGCCCATCGGTGGTCACGTTGGGCGAGAGAAAGACGTCAATCCCGGTGACGGCGCCTCCTTCCACCAGCGCGATACGATCGCCACGCGCGGTCACGAGGCCGTTCGACAAAGCGACGACGTCGCAAAGGATCTTCTGATCGGCCAGCTCATCGGGCAAATCGAAGACCTGCTGCGGTTGGCCTGCAGCGAACGGTCCTCGCAGCCGACCCTCCGTATCGGGATCCACGATGGTCGGTGACGGCTGAAATGAGTCCACCGACGGTGGCCCAAAGACGCCAAACCGCAGTTCGTCGAAGGACGCGCCCACCACGTGCGCTTGCAAAGCGACGCCGGTCGTCGGTGCCTGCGAACAGCCCACCAAAGCGGCCAATCCCCCTCCCACTACCAACATCCCAACCAACCGCATGAAAGAAATATAAGGCCTCCTGCTGAGGGCACCAGCCCCGGCCGGCTCGGGAAAATCTTCTGAGCGATGTCGATCCTGGTCGCGCTCGATCGTCGTGTCAGTAGAAGGTAGAGCCCAATCAGGGGGCACCGCCTCGAACCCTCGAACAACTGGAGATCACGATGCGATTCGTCAGCCTGTTCACACATGCAGAGAAGGGCCGGCCCCCGACAGCCGACGAGATGGCCAAGATGGGGAAGCTCATCAATGATGGGATGAAGGAAGGTTGGCTCATCGCCACCGAAGGGGTCCAAACGGGCTCGATCGGCGTGCGGGTCCAATCGTCCGGCGGGAAGATCACCGTCACCGACGGGCCGTTCGCCGAGGCCAAAGAGGTGATCGGCGGCTACGCGCTGCTGCGGGCAAAGTCCAAGGAGGAGGTGGTGGCGCTCGCCCGTCGCTTCCTCGGAGTGGCCGGCGACGGCTCGTGCGAGATCCACGCCCTGTTCGAGCCACCCGGTTCCGCCGAGTAAGACTCGCTTTATGGGACCGGCGGTCCAGGTGGCCGAGCGTGGCGCGGTTGATAGACGCCAATCTTGCCGCCCGAGTGAGCTGACCCATTGACGCGGCGATAGCCTGGCCGACTGCGGCGTTCTTGGAGCGACACCTGGCAGGCGTCCGTTCGTAATGGGTCTTGCCGATGGCTAAGGCAGACTCTGGTGTTGCGGTTTGGTTGCGACCCTCGCGTGGCGAGGGGCCTGGATTTGCCTTGTGCGGGCCCGATCCGGCGCGGTCGGCGCGGCGATGGTCGTGGATCGTGCTGGTGGTCGTGGCGGTGGCGCCGATCGGCTGCCGTGGGCCGGAGTCCTTCAGCCCATCGTCGTTGATCGGGCTGACGGACGGCAGCGGCGGCGCGTTCTTCGCGCCCGGATCAGGCACCGGCGGCGTGGAAGACAGCGGCGCGGATGGCGGCGGCGTGGACAGCGGCGGGAGCGGTGGCGCGCCCGAAGCCAGCGGCGGCGGCAACGGGAGCAACATGGTGGGCGGTACCGGCGGTTCCGCCGCCGACGCCATGCCGGCCGCAGATGCGGCCATCGATGGCGCCGATGCGGAAGCCAGAATGGGGCAGTCGGAAGGGCCGCCGATCGACGACTGCAACCGATCGCACTGGACCGCCAGCGCGTCGGTCGCGGCCGACCAGCGCGCGCCTCACAACGCCATCGACGGCGACCTGACCACGCGCTGGAACACGGCCCGCAACCAGGACGGCACCGACTGGTTCGCGGTCGACTTTGGCGGCGACGTGACCCTTTCTGGAATCACGCTGAACAACACGAATGCTTTCCCCGGCGACTACCCGGGCGGATACGCCGTGTACGAATCGCCCGACGGCAAGACCTTCACCGGCCCTTTCGCTACCGGCGCCGGAGCCCTGGGCATGACCGTCATTCGCTTCTCCCCCCGCACCGTTCGCGCGGTCCGCATCAACCAGACCGGAAGCACCCGTTCGATGTTCTGGTGGCAGATCGACGAATTCCAGATCGACTGCGCGATGTAAAGCCGCCCGCTGCGCACGACGCTGTCGGGCGGTTCCCCGACGCATGCACTCGTGCTCTCGGCTAAGGCAGCACCTTCAAGGCGCACGCCCTGGCCCGCAGCTCGGCGCGAACTTCGCCCTCGGCGCCGTTCTCTTCGCCGAGCGATCCACCCAGCACCGCCTGCGACCAGCCGCCCAGCACGCCGCTGCCGACCGAGCGCGCCTGGCCGGACAGGAGGGTCCGATCTTCATCGCTGGTGGCGCGTTCCGGCAGATCATCCGGGGGCGCGTTCGACGGCCGCTGCGGGGTGGACATGCAGACAACGTGATCCTTCGCCGTTCCCTGACCATGCGGGGCGGCCCGCATTTGAAGGTGACACCGCTGGCCGCGGTTTCGCGATCACCGCCCTTTGCCAGCCGGCTTTTTTCCGCTGGTGGCCCGCTCCTGTGGCGAGGCGATGCGATCGACGGCCTTGATGCGCAGGCTGCTGTCGGTCTTGATGTGGCTCGGGCTCCGGCGGGTGGACTTGCGCGACGGACGTGCGCCGGCGGTGGCCTCGATCTCGTAGACGCCATCCTTCTCGGCGCGGGGCGCGAGGTTGTGAGGAACCTGCCGGCCGGCGCCATCGTGTCGAGCCACCAGCGCGGCGCGATCGAGTCCGTCGCTCGTCCGTCCGCCGGCCGGCCGGCGAGGTTTGCGCTTTTTTTGCTGGGCGCGCCGCTGCGCCTCCGTCTTGTACCGCTCAGCTCGCGTCGCCATCTTGGTCGCTCCTCTCCACTGCCGGGCGTGTCTTCCACCGTCACGACTGCGAACGTGTCACGCATTCCTTGGCGTAACGGCGCGCCAATTCCGCCGAACTTGGGTCCGCGCTTTCGACGAACGAGGCGTAATGTTCATACGCAACTCGTGCTTGGTTGCAATGACCACCTTCGGCCAATGCATTTGCCTCACCATAAAGAGCGATCGACTTACTCCAGGCTTCGTCGTTGGAAAAGTGTTCCTCCGATTCGCGATAGGCCGCCACGGCTTCGGTGGTCCGGCCGAGACTCTGAAGGGCCTCTCCCCGGTCGTAGTACCCCCAGCCATCCTCGGGGTTGGCCTTAACGGCACCGTCCGCCAAGCGCAATGCTTCGTTGGCATTGCCGGCCATCGCGGCTTTTGCGGCAGCAGTCGTCAAGTTCGCGGCGCGCATGGCCATCGGACTTCGCTCCGGAACATGCCGTGGCGCCGCAAAGTCCGCGGTCGCAATCCCGGAAGCGCCAATAACAATCATCATTGCCGCCAAAGAGCGGCTCACCCACCCACTCATGTTCCACCTCCACCGGAAAATTGTAGTCACGATTAGTGAGGCATCAATGTCGAGCTATCTGAGCGCCGTTTCCGCACCAGGGCCGCGACGAGCGCTTCGTCCAAGTCGAGAGTTCGTGGATGTCGCCGCCCAAGGAACCGGACGAATGTTGATTGATTGAATCTCAGTCTTGTCCGTCGGCCTTTGACGACGAATGTTTCAGCTCGGTGAATTTCGTTTCCGACCGCGAATTCAATCTTGCACCCATATATTCAGGGAGGCTTGGCAATGGAACAGAAGATGGAAGCCAACTGCGTTGCAATATTCGATAACCATCAAAACGCCGAGCGGGCGATCCTCGCGCTCCAGCGGGCCGGCTATGACATGAAGAAGCTCTCGATCGTGGGACGCGACTACCACACGGAGGAGCACGCCGTCGGGTTCTACAACGCCGGCGACCGGGTGAAATATGTGGGTAAGCTCGGCGCCTTCTGGGGGATGGTGTTTGGAATCTTTTTCGCGCCCGCCTTCTTCTTCATCCCGGGGATTGGCCCGATTTTGACCGGTGGTCTCATCGGATCGATCTTGCTCGGGACCCTGGAGGGCGCCGCCGTGGGCGCGGCGGTCGGCGGCGGCGCCGGCGTCGTGGCCGCTTCGTTGACCAGCCTCGGAATCCCGAAGGACAAGACCATTCGATACGAGGCCGAGCTCAAGGCGAACAAGTATCTCCTCATCGCCAGCGGTAGCGTCGACGATGCCAATCGGGCGCGGTCGATCCTGGCCGAGCAGGGCGGCCAAGCGGTGGTTCACGCCGAGCGACCATGAATCCAGTGACGGTGATCGGAGTGGCGCTTGTGGCGGTTGTCTCCATCACCAGTCATGAAGCAGCCCACGGCTTCGTCGCTGACCGACTGGGTGATTCCACGGCGCGCGATCGGGGCCGGCTCACTTTGAATCCGATCCGGCACATCGATCTGTTTTTCACGATCCTGCTGCCGCTCGTTCTCCTCTTGTCTCACTCGGGCTTCATCTTCGGTGGGGCGAAGCCGGTCCCGGTGGATGTCAGGCGGCTGAGACGCCCGCGGCGAGACTGGGCGCTGGTCGGAGCGGCGGGGCCCGCCATGAACGTGGCCATCGCCATCGTGCTGACCGCCATTTTGTGGTTGGCGACGCTGACGGGTCTTGCCGACCCTTCATCCAGATTGACGGAGATCCTGGCGATCGGGATCTATATAAATGCATTGCTCGCCGTCTTCAATCTGGTACCGATCCCGCCGCTGGACGGATCGCGGGTCCTGCAGTTCTTCCTCAGCGGTGAAACGCTGGTGCTGTATCGCCGGATTGAACAGTACGGCCTCCTCATCATCATGGGGCTGATCTTCCTCGTTCCCGGACTGCAGATTCTTCTCAGCGCGGCGATCTTTGGTCTGGTCAGGCTCATCACGGCGCCCTTTGGTATGGCGTCCGAAGTGGAAACTCTGCTACGAGGGCTGCTTTTTCACTGATAGCGCCAAGGAGGAACTGGTGTCAGCCGGTAATGGGGCGGGCAAGTCCATCTTGATCTCCGGCGCCGGCATCGCCGGTCCGGCATTGGCGTATTGGCTTTTGCGCTATGGATTGCAACCGACGCTGATCGAACGGGCTCCCCGGCGGCGCACCGGCGGATATGTCATCGATTTTTGGGGCGCGGGCTACGATTTGACCGAGCGCATGGGGTTGTTGCCGGCCGTCCTGCAGGCGGGCTATCAGGTCAAGGAGGTCCGTCTGGTGGGCGCCACCGGGCGCCGGATCGGCGGATTCGACGTCCAGCTGTTCCGCGAGGCCACCCAAGGCCGCTTCACCAGCCTGCCGCGCGGCGACCTGGCGGCGATCCTGCACCGCGCGATCGAGGGCCGCGCCCCGACCACCTTCGACGACTCGGTCACGAGGATCGAAGACGGTGAGACGAATGCCCTGGTACACTTCGCGCGCGGACCGTCGCGGCGCTTCGATATCGTGATCGGGGCCGACGGGCTGCACTCGGTGGTGCGGGCCCTGAGTTTCGGCGCGGAATCTCGTTTCGAGCGATCTCTCGGATACACCGTGGCGGCGTTCGAGGTGGGTGGCTATCGGCCGCGGGATGAAGATGTCTATCTCGGCTACAGCGTCCCGGGGCGACAGATCTCCCGGTTTTCCATGCGCGGCGATCGCACCATGTTTCTGTTCGTGGCGGCGGACCAAGCCGGGCTCAGCGTGGGAGGCGATCAAGATCTGACGGCGCAGAAGGCTTACTTGCGATCGCGGTTCGATAGTCCGGATTGGGAGTGCCGACAGATATTGGCCGCCCTTGAGCACAGCGACGATCTTTACTTCGATCGCGTGAGCCAGATCCGAATGGAGCACTGGTGGAAAGACCATGTCGCGTTGGTGGGCGATGCCGCGTTCGCGCCTTCTCTGCTGGCGGGACAGGGCTCGGCGCTGGCGATCATCGGCGGGTATGTCCTGGCGGGCGAGATCGCCCGGGCCGTCCGCCGTTCCCAGCCAATTGACACGGCCTTTGCCGCCTACGAGCGGGCGTTGCGCCCATTCATGCTGCACAAACAGGACGCTGCAGCGGGGTTCGCGGTCGCATTCGCTCCCAGGACTCGCCTGGGGATCTTTCTGCGCAACCAGGTGACGAAATTAATGGCGCTTCCTTACGTCGCAAAGCTGGCTTTCGGATCAAGCCTCCTCGACAAGATCGACCTGCCCGACGATTCCGACCTCGAGCCATGAGCCGGCGCGGTCGGCGGCGGCGCCGGAGCGGCGACGAATCGGTCCTTCACTTATCCTGCCTTGTTTAGCCCGTGGAGCGACCCAATGTTCTCCGCTCTGAGCAGTCGACGAGCCGCAGGCGCTCCCTTCGGTGGAGCAGAAAAGAGCAGTGGCCTCCGGGCGGTACATCATGCAGACAGGACGAAGTTGCAGTGCTTTCGGTCGAGGAGGCGCCGCGCTGGCGGCCCTGCTGGCGCTCGGTACCGAGGTGAGCAGCTGCGCCACCCCACGCGCACCAGCACCCCTGGCGCAGCGACCGGCGCGTGCGCCAGAGCAGGCGGCGCCGCCGGCCATCGACCTGTCGATCATCGACAGGAAGGTGGATCCCTGCCAGGACTTGTACCAATTTTCGTGCGGCGGCTGGCTGGACGCGACGACGATCCCCGCCGACCGGCCGGCCTGGAGCCGAACCCTCTCGGAGATCAACGAAAGGAACCTGGACACGCTGCGCGGGATCTTGGAGCACGACGCGGTGAGCGCCGGCGCCGATCCGGAGGGGCGAAAGCTCGGCGATCTTTACGCGGCCTGTATGGATCCGAATCAGGCAGAGGCGGCGTCGCGCGCGACGCTGGCGGGGGAGATGGCCCTCATCGCGGACTTCTCTCCCCGCGGCGCCACACCGACAGGACCGGGCTTCGCCGCACTCGTCGCCAGGCTGCACCGGGACGGCGCGGACGAGCTGTTCGACTTTGGATCCCAGCAGGACTTCAAGGACGCGCGCCGCATGATCGCCGCCGCGGACCAGGCGGGCCTGGGATTGCCCGACCGTGACTATTACCTGGCCGATGACGCGCGAGCGGCCGAGATCCGCCTGCGGTACCAAGCATACGTGGCCAGCGTCTTCCGGTTGGCTGGGTCTTCCGATGCGCTGGCGCGCGAGAACGCCGGCGCGGTGTTCACGATCGAGACGGCCCTGGCGCGCGCGTCGATGCCGCGCGATCAACGCCGCGATCCGGAGAACATCTACCACCTGGTCAATCGTGATCAGCTGGTACACCTGGTGCCGCGCTTTGATTGGAACGAGTACTTCCTGGCCTTGGGGCGTCCCGAGATCGATTCGATCAACATGGTGTCGCCGCCCTTCTTTCAGGGGCTGAACGACGTCCTGACGCGGATGCCCTCGTCGGCACTGCGCGCCTATCTGGCCTGGCACGTCATTGAAAGATCGATCCCCGCCTTGGGCAGCGCATTCGTCGAGGCCGAGTTCGCCTTCCAGGCGCACACCTTCGGGGGACAGCAGGCGATCCTGCCTCGCTGGAAACGCTGCGTGGCGATGGTCGACGGATCGATGGGCCAGGCCCTGGGTAAGGGTTTCGTCGCCGCTCGGTTCGGCGCCGCCGGCAAGAGCCGCGCCCAGGGCCTGGTCGCGGCGCTGGAGGCGGCGATGCGCGACGACCTGGAGGAGGTTGCCTGGATGGACGTCCCGACCCGCGCCGCGGCGCTGGGAAAGCTGGCGGCGCTGCAGAATCAGACCGGCTATCCAGCGCGGTGGCGCGACTACAGCGCCCTGGTCGTCGATCGATCAAGCGATCTGGCCAACCGAATGCGGGCCTCGGCTTTCGAAATGGATCGACAGCTTGCAAAAATCGGGCGCTCCGTCGATCGCGACGACTGGGTGATGTCGCCGCAGACGGTGAACGCCTACTACGATCCGTCTTTGAACGAGATGGTCCTTCCGGCCGGCATTCTGCAGCCGCCGTTGTTCTGGCCGGCCCGCGACAGCAGGCTGGCCTTCGGCGCTATCGGCGTCATTGCCGGCCACGAGCTGACGCACGGTTTCGACGACCAGGGCCGGAAGTTCGACGGGCAGGGCAACCTGCGCGAGTGGTGGACGCCGGCCGTCGAGCGCGCCTTCAACGACAGTGTCCAGTGCGTGGTCTCGCAGTACGACGGCTACACCGTGTTGCCCGGCGTGCACGTGCAGGGCAAGCTGACCGCGGGAGAGAACATCGCCGACATGGGTGGCCTGCGCCTCGGGTATCGGGCGTTCCGGGAAGCGACGCGGGCATCTCCGATCGGGGCCGGGGCGGAGAATTTCACACCCGAACAGCAGTTCTTCGTGACCTTCGCGCAATCGTGGTGCACGAAACGACGAGACGAGTACGCGCGCCTGATGGCGACCGTCGACGTGCACGCGCCGCCCCGCTACCGCGTCAACGGCGCAGCCGCCGACCTCGAGGGTTTTCGGGAGGCGTTTGCCTGCCACGCCGGCGCGGCCCTGGCGCCTGCGCGCGGGTGCCGCGTGTGGTGAACAGCAGCAACACGGCCGAAGCTCATCACACGCTGTCAGCGCTCACCCTTTCTTGTGGGATGACGCTTGCGCGGCCTTGTTGCCCGGCTTGGCGCTGTCTTTCTTCGCCGGTGTCAACTGGGCGTGCTCGGCTCCCTTCGCCGCTGCGGCTTTCCCGGGTTGCGCGGTCGCTAGCTTGGCCGTCAGGTCGGCGACCTGAGAGGTCAGCTCTTTCTCATGGGTGTGGGCGGTATCGAGCTGGGTCTTCAGGCCGTCGCGCTCAGTGGTGACGCTCGTGAGGTCGGCCTTTGTCTTTTCCAGATCGGCCTTCGACGAATCGCAGCCTGCCATCGCGACAGCCGCGACGAGAGCGCTCCCGAGAAATATGGTGTGAACCTTCATCTCATGATCCTCCGTGGGTTTGTCCTGCGTCGACGGGCGATTCGGTCGACAGGGTCGACCTCGCTCTCAGCATCTTTCATTCCAAAGCCACCAGGCCGGCAATGCCGACCAGCACGTTTCGCGACGTTTGTTTTTGGGACGCTACGCGCGCGATCGGTAGTTTTCCGAACGAGCTGCGGGCGGCGTCACCCGGTCGGCGGACCCGCCGGCGCCTCCATCGAGGCGCGCGCGATAGGCCCGCAGGATGCTCCGGTGCGTGAGCCAGCCGATCGCCGCCCGCTCCTGATTCAGAACTGCCAGCCCGGGCAAGTCATCGCCCACCAGGGCGTGCAACGCCCCGTCCAGTTTGTCGTCGGGCTTCACCGTCGGCGCTCCCTTGGCCAGATCGCCGATCGCCACGTCTGATCGGCTGGTGCGTATCGCGGTCTCCACCTCGCGCGCAGTGATGAGCCCGCGGTACCGTCCGTCGTCGTCGACGACGGGCAGCACGTCGCGGTGCTCGTCGGACAGCCGCTTGATCGCCGTGGCCAGCGCTTCGCTTTGGTGCAGCGGGCGGGGAATCGGTTCCATGGCGTCCTTGACGGCCATGCCCTCGATGGGATTGGCGGCGGGCTGGCGGGACAGATCGATTCCGCGCCGGCGCAGCTTCAACGTGTAGATCGTGTCGCGGGTAATCAGGTTGGCGATCCAGGTCGCCACCGCCACGGCGGAGAGCAGCGGCAGGATGATCCGGTACTCGCCCGTCAATTCGAAGATGATGATCACCGCGGTCAGCGGGGCGCGCGCCGCCGCCGCGAACAGCGCGCCCATCCCGATCAGTCCATACGCGCCCGCGGGTCCGGTGATGGTCGGCGCCAGCCGGTGCAGGAGATCTCCGTAGCCCGAGCCCAGCATCGCCCCGATGAACATCGACGGCGCAAAGACTCCGCCCGAGCCTCCCATCCCGATGGTCACACTGGTGGCGACGATCTTGCCGGCGAGCAGGAGCATCAATAGCGAGAAGGTGTATCGGCTGGCGATCGCCTGCTCCATCACCGGATATCCGACGCCGTACATCTGCGGCAGCGCCAGCAAGATCAGCCCCAGCAACACGCCGCCCACCGCGGGTCGCAATCCCTCCGGCCCACGCCAGAGGCGTTCGACGAGATCCTCGATGGCGTAAAGGACGCGGACGAACCCGATGCCGGCCAGCGCCGCCAGCAAGCCGAGGCCGGCATAAAGCCCGTACTCCCAGTTGGACGCCACTTCGAAGGCGGGCAGGGCCAAAAACGCCTTTGCGCCGAACGCCGCCCGGCCAATGATGTTCGCCGCCACCGACGACAGCACCACCACGCCGAAGGGCTCGGCCTCGAAATCGCGCAGGATCAGCTCCAGCGCGAAGACCACGCCGGCGATGGGCGCGTTGAAGGTGGCGGAGATCCCGCCCGCCGCGCCGCAGGCCACCAGCAGGCGCAGACGCGACTCCGGCACGCGCAGCAGTTGCCCCAGCGCCGATCCCAGCGCCGAGCCGATCTGGACGATCGGACCCTCGCGCCCGACGGAGCCGCCCGAGCCGATACAGAGAGCCGAGGCCAGCGACTTGACGATCGCCACCCGCGGGCGGATGCGCGCGCCGCCCTCCGCCACCGCCAACATCACCTCGGGAACGCCGTGGCCGCGCGCCTCGGGGGCGAACCGGGCGATCAAGGGGCCGTACAGAAGCCCGCCCACCACCGGCGCCAGCGGCAAGAACCAGACGCCCAGCGCCGCCACGAAGGGGTTGGCGGCATGGTCGGCGGCGCTGTAGTCGGGGTGGCCGGTGAAGACGATCGTCAGCCACATGATGAGATAACGGAACAGGACCGCGCCCAGCCCGGCGCCGATCCCGACCGCCAGCGCCAAGATGGCCAGGCCGCGGGTGCGGCCATGCACCCAGTCGAAAAGCCTTTTGCCTGTCGCGGGCGCGGGCAAGGTTCGTTGACGTGACTTGGCTTCAGTCATCGCACCGGACTTAGGTCGTCCGAGGCTTGTCGAACAGGTCCGATCGCGCCCTCCTGGGTGAGTCGTCGCCGGTCTCCAAGATCGTCCCCGGCGCAGTTACAGCCGCACCGCTCATCGGTTGTGCGTCGTCCAGCAGCAGCCGATCGAGGCGGAGGAGTTTCAGGATCGCCAGCGGTTGACCTTGCGGCTCGCGGAGCACGACGTCGCAGTCCCGTCGCCGCATCCGCTTGTAGAACTGGAATAGAAGGCGAACGCCAACACCGTCGATAAGGCGTAGCTGCTTCAAATTGATTTCCACCAGCGGTCGCTGCTGGGCAGCGCTCTCGTCGAGCGCTTGGCAAAACTTGCCCGCCGTGTTGGCGTCCAGTTCGCCGGCGATCGCGATGTTCGTGCTCTCGGAACTCGTCACGATTGAAAAACGCATAGCTCCCCTCGGCCCAACCATTCCCATTCAAAACGAAAAGCAAGTTCCGTTCCGGCCTGGATCTTCGGCGCAAACCCGGAATCGTCGGCATCACCGCTGACCTGACGGAACGCCGATCGGCTAAAGATCGCCCATTTCAAATGGCGTCGGGTAAGGGAATGAACGCCTCGCGCCGCCCGGCTTTGCGGTTGCCTTCAGATCGCCTGTTTCCCGGCGTCGATCTCGGTGCTGGGTCGCGGCGCGGCGTATCTTCCTTGCGACAGATCAATGATGTGCTGAACCACCCGCGCGATCGAATAGGCCGCCATGATGACGCCGGAGATTGGCATCACCACGTACCAGTACGCCTTCGAGATGGAAAAGACTGGCGACGTGTCACTGGCGCCATCGATCAGCACGTAGGACTCGTAGACGAACAGGATGAGGAAAGGCAGACAAAGAAACTCGGTGATCAAGGCCAGGATCTTGCGCTGGCGATCGGTCTTGAGGACCAGGTCCGCCACCATGGTTATCGCGAAGTGCCCTTTTTCTCGCCACAGCGCCGCTGCGCCCAGGAAAACCAACCACCCGAAAAAGAACTCGACCACCTCGTCGGTCCAGGCCGCCGAGCCGATGCTGAACAGGCGAATGACCACGATGAAGGTCACCAGGAGCATCAGCGACGCAGTGGTGGCGATCATCAGCGCCGACAAGATACGTCCGACGAGGGTGTCCACTTTCTTCAGCAGCGCGATCATGTGGGGCCTCCCATCACCAGATGCGGAAGCCAGGTGACGACGCCAGGAACAAAGGTCGTCAGAATCAGGACCACCCCGATCGCCACCATGAACGGGATCAGTTCCTTGGTCAGCTCGATGATCGACACCTTGGCGATCGACGACATCGCGTACAGCACCATGCCCACCGGCGGGGTGAGCAATCCGATCATCAGATTGAGGGTCATCATGACGCCGAAGTGCACCGGATCAATTCCCAGCCGGGTGACCACTGGATAAAAGACCGGGATGGTCATCAACATCACCGCGATGCCTTCCATGAAGCAACCCATGGCCAGCAGGATCATGTTGATGATCACCAGAACCACCCACCTGTTGTTTGAAAGAGACGTCAGGGCGTTGATCAGGGCATCCGGCACGTGCAAGAAGATCAGCAGCCAACCGAACAGCCCGGCCGCGGCGACGATCCACATCACCTGAGCGGTGGCGGCGGCGGTCTCGAGAAGGACCTTCGGCAGATCGGAAAATTTGAACTCGCGATAGACGAACTTGCCCAGAAGCAGGGCGTAAAGGCAGGCGACCACCGACGCTTCGGTCGGGGTGAAGAACCCACCCAGAATGCCGCCCATGATGATCGCCGGGGTCACCACGGCAGCGATGCCATCGGCCAGCGCGCGCACGATCTCCTTGAACGTGGCTCGTTTCTCCGATGGGTAGCCGCGGCGGCGCGCGGTGATGGCCACCACCACCATCATCGAAATTCCCATCAGAATGCCGGGCAACGCGCCGCCCAGGAACAGCGAGCCGATCGATACGCCGGTCATCGATCCGAAGATCACCAGCGGAACCGAGGGAGGAATGACCGGTCCCATGGTCGCCGCCGCGCCGGATACCGCCGCCGCGAAGGCCCTGCCGTATCCGCGTTCGTTCATCGCCTTGACCTGGATGGCGCCCAACCCCATCGCGTCGGCCAAGGCCGAACCCGACATGCCGGCGAAGATCATCGCCCCCACCACACAGACGTGGCCGAGGCCCCCCCGGATGTGACCGACCAGGGCCAGCGCGACCTTGAAGATCCGCTTGGTCATGCCGCCGGTGTTCATCAGATTTCCGGCCAAGATGAAGAACGGAATTGCCAGCAAGGGGAACGACGTTGTGCTGGCGTAGATTCGCTGCGCCATGATGTTCAACGTGGACGCATCGGCCAAGGTCACGAAGCCGATGACGGCCGTCAGTCCCATGGCAACGGCGATCGGCATTCCGATCGCCATCAAGGCGATCAGCAAAGCGAAGACAAGAATGGCGTTCATGCGCGATGGTTCCGTTTTGCAAAGAAGCCGGCGGATTTCGGGCCGCCGGCTTCAAGAAAGAAGGGTTGCCTGAACTATTTCTTTCGCTCTTTGTTCACCATGTCGAGGAACGTCTTCACGTTCTGCGCGCCCGCGTAGGCTTCAATCTTCTTGTAGGCCGGCCCCATCTTGGCGCGAAAGGCGGCCGGGTTGGGCGTGGTGATCTGCATCTTTGCCGCTTTCAGCTGTTCAATCTGGGCCGCTTCCTGCGACGCCATCGTCTTGCGCATCAACTCGCCGGCGGACTGGCTTTCCTCGCGGATGATCTTCTGCTGCTCGGGGGTCAGCGTCGCCCATTTCTTGGCGTTGAAGACGTGAATCATCGAGTTGTAAGCGTGGCGGTCGAGGGCCAGGTACTTTTGCACCTCGTAAAGCTTGTTCGAGGCGATGACCGAGATCGGGTTCTCTTCGCCGTCGACGACGCCCTGGGACAGCGACATGTAAAGCTCGGGGAAGGCGATCTTGGTGGCTTGCGCGCCCAACGCTTCCATCGCCGCCTCCAGCTGCATCTCGGGCGGGACGCGGATCTTGAGGCCCTTGACGTCATCCGGCACGTTGATCGGGTGCTTGCTGTTGGTGATGTTGCGGAAGCCCCATTCCCAGTTCGACAGCAGAATGAAGCCTTGCTTCTCGGCCAGCGGCGCCAGCCATTTGGCCGCCGGTCCGTCCAGGGTCCGGTGCGCGTGGGCGAGATCGTCGAACACGAAGGGCAGGACGACCGCGGCGAAGGCCTTCTCGTACTTGTCCATCTGGCCGTGGGTCGGCAGGGCCATGTCGATGGTCCCCAGCTTCACCTGCTGCAGCTGCTCGGGCGGCGAGCCCAGCTGGTTGGCGGGATAGACCTCGACCTTGATCTCGCCTTTCGTCCGCTCCTCGACCCTTTTGGCGAACTGCAGAGCGGCCGCCTGAGCGGGATGATTGGTCTCGGCATAGTGAGCCAGCTTGAGGACAATCCTGGCTTCGGCAGGTCTTGCGGCGAAAACAACGGCGAGGGCGAGGGCAAGAAGTAGTCGTTTACTCATGAACGAGCCTCCAATGGTGACGTTTGACGCGCGGTGTGTGCGAGACGTGTGTGGGGACGCGCTGCTGGGCCACGCCGCTCGTCGCGCACGATAAAGACGCGTCGTCTTTAACACAAGCCGCATTCGCTGGCGGGTTACCGACGCTTCCAGGCGCGTCACTGGCATCAATCGTGCTGCGACCGATCAGCCGATGCCTTTTGCGGCGTTTTGGGCGATTCGACTGTCAAGAAAAGGCTCGCTGACGAGGCGAGATGTGCCATTTATATCCGCAAGGTGGTTGGTTGTCTTGGCGACAACGATGCTCGGCCCGGCCGCCGCAGGACATTCAGGATCGCTGACGGTCTCGCCTGCACCGACCAACGCCGAATTCACCACCGATCCGTCTTTCTATCGGTCCGCGGCGGATTGCGAGGTCATCTACGACAGCGGCATCGCCAGTCGCTACGACGACGGCTACTCTACGGACGCCTATCGGGGCTTCGAGAAAATTCTGCAGCCGTATGGACGATGGATCGACGAGGAGAAACTGGGTCGCGTCTGGGTGCCCAGCCGCGAAATCGCCGGGAGTGACTTTGCGCCATACGCCAGCGCCGGCCGATGGTCGTTGACCGAGTATGGGTGGACTTGGATCTCGGACTGGGAGTGGGGGCGCGTGGTATTTCACTATGGACGTTGGGTCTTCCTTTCCGACGCCGGCTGGTCGTGGGTTCCCGGCACGTTATGGGGGCCGGCCTGGGTGGCCTGGCGGCGCGGACGCAATCATGTCGCCTGGGCGCCGCTTCCTCCGAGAGGGATCGATGTGCCGCGATTGTTCAGCGACGGGTTTCCTTGGCATTTTGCTAGTATCAATAGCGTCGACTTTCCCGTCTTGAAGCTGACGCCGCACCAGGCATTCACGATTTTCGGGCACCTGGTCGCGCGCACGCAGGATCGGCTGGTGGGGCTGGACGGGGTCTCCATTCTGACCAATGCCGGACCGGTCGGCGCACGACTGGCGAAGGGCGTCGTGCGAATCCCGGTCGATCTCGACGCGGTCTCTGCCCAGTCACTTCCGTCGGGGAGCATCAGGCCGCAGATCGGTCTTCCGGTCGAAAAACGCCCGTGGTGGCATCAGGCGTGGGAAAAAGTGCCGCTCACCGAGCGCGAGAGCGCTCACCGCCAGTACCGATAGAGGCACCCGACCGCTGTGACAAATTTCTGCTGAACGCCGGATGGAGTTCTTGGCGATGGCGTTTGTCGCGACTGGGTCATTCGCACTCTTCCGTTTTCATCCTGTTCTTCCTGCCGGTGATCCGTTCGTTCCGTTCTCGGCTGAGGAGACCTCGACGAAGGACCAGAAGTGGCTTTTGAAGCCGAGGAGTCGCTCGAATGACTCCGGCGCGGTGGCGGCCACCAAGTATTGCAATTTGGCCAACATGGTGGCTGGCGCAAAACTGGCCGTCAATGATTGAGACGGCTGAACGGACGGGCGACCCATCGGGACGTCCCCGTCCCACACGACATACCCCACCACCACAAAGTCGGGCTTGGTGACCTGCCTTGGATGAAAACGAGCCTCGAGAATCCGCATGCAGACCGCCGGAGGGCAAAGAACATGCCGATCAGTGACCTTCGTCGTGTTCAAAATGTCGGCGTTGATCGATGAAGGCCGCAGCGATACACGGTGTCCTGTCGCGAAAGAGGTAGAAACCTTTCATGGATGCCGTCAGCAACTCAGGCCCGACGCTATTGGGGACTCCGGTCGCTTTCTTGTTGTTCGGCTTGATCCTTGTCGGGATCCTTCTGTTGCAGCGCCGATCTCTGGAGGTGTCGCTGGTCGGGCTGTTGTTGATCGTGACCTTCCGGCTCGGATTGTCCCGGTTCGATCTCGGGCAACACCTCGACCACGAGTGGGTCAAGCTCGCAAACCTGTTCGGCCTGCTGGTCGGCTTTACGCTTATGGCGGATCACTTTGAAGGATCCCGCGTGACCGCGCGGCTTCCGCGTCTGCTACCGAGCGGCCGGGTGGGCTGTTTCTCACTGCTCGTCTGCGTGTGGATTCTGTCTGGTCTTCTCGACAACATAGCGGCTGCGCTCATCGGCGCGACAGCGGCGATGGCCCTGTTCAAACGTCAAGTCCATCTTGGATACCTGGCGGCGATAGTCGCCGCGGCCAACGCTGGCGGCGCCGGCAGCGTTCTTGGCGACACGACGACAACGATGCTCTGGATCGACGGTGTAAGTCCCCTGTCGGTGTTGCCGGCGTATATAGGGACCACCAGCGCTCTGGTTGTTTTTGGCGCCTTCGCTTCGGCTCAACAGCACAGGCACGCGCCCATCGATTCGAACACTGCCGAAAACATCCGCATCGATTCAGTTCGGCTGGGCATCGTCTTGGGGGCGCTTGCCCTGATGATCGGCACGAACCTCGTGGTCAACAACATGGTTCGATCCAGTCGCGACCACTTTCCCTTTCTTGCCACGGCGCTGTGGGTGGCCCTTGTTGTTGGTGGGCTTGCGCGGCCACTTAACTGGAGACTGTTGCCGGGGGCGATCAGAAGCAGCGTCTTCTTACTGGCGCTGGTCCTCTCAGCCTCGCTGATGCCGGTCGAGGCGCTTCCAAGACCGAGCTGGCTGTCAACGTTGGCGATGGGCTTCGTATCCGCCGTCTTCGACAACATCCCTCTCACCAAGCTGGCCCTGGATCAGGGTGGCTACGACTGGGCCTTGCTCGCGTATGCCGTCGGATTCGGTGGTTCGATGGTGTGGTTCGGATCGTCGGCCGGCGTGGCAATCACCGGGTTGTTCCCGGAGGCAAAGTCGGTCGTGCGGTGGTTGCGAGCGGCCTGGCATGTGCCTGTCGGGTTCCTCGTGGGCTTCTTCGCGCTTTACCTGTTGCGTGGCTGGAATCCCTGACTGACGCCACGCGCTCCGCCGGTGCGCGTACGAAGTTTTGACGGTCGGTAAGAGATCGGTCGTTTTTGAAACGATCGTCGGATCGTTCGGCGCCCAAGGAGGCTTCGCGGGAAGATTTTCTTCGTGTCGGGCGTTCTGTCGGCGTAAAGCAAGTCGCCGAAAGATCCGAATCAAAACCACAGGAGAAAATAATGAAACGCCTGACGATGGTCTTGCTCGCCGCTGTTGCCTTCACCTTTGGCACAGCTGCCTTCGCGGCCGACGCACCGACCAAACCAGACTGCACCGAGAAGCAGAAAGCCCTGGACGATGCCAATGCCGCCGTGAAAGGCATGGCAAAGGCCGATCTGTCGAGCTGCAAAGACAAGAAGGGTAAGGAAAAGACAGAGTGCGAAGCGCCCTTGAAGGACAAGGCCAAAGCGGACGCAACCGCCGCGAAGGAGAAAGCGAAAGCATCCAAGGCTGCGCTGGCCTGCTGCAAGAATCCGACGAAGAAGGGATGCACAACGTAGCCGTCGCATCGACCGGCCGCTCGGCGCCCCTCGAACACAACCCATGACTGTTCGCCTCACGAAGCCTTTTCATCTGACCCCCAGCATCGTCGTCGCGATCCTTGGCGGGTGGCTGTCAGTCTCGGCCATCGCCTGGCAACATTCGTTCAAACAGCGGCTGAGCTGCGTGTTCGCCGGGTTGACGTGCATCGTGCTGTCCGGCATCGGTCGTCGTCACGAAGGCGCCCACCGCGTTTCGCTCGCGGTGGGTGCCTGGATCCTGATGTCATTGTTCGTCATCTGGCCGGGGCAGTCGTTGACTGCCTGGAACAATCTTTTGATTGGAATGGGAATCTCGGCGCTGGCGACGATGGAGCCGGACCGGCCGCTGTTGCGCCGCCGCCGTACGTGAGAGTCACATTTCCTGTTCGGTCACATCGCGGGCGGCGGCGTTTCTGTGACGCCCCGGGGCGCCGGCGGGGCAACGGCGTTCGCGCTCACTTCTTCATCGCCTCTGTTCGCGGCGACGGGGGCGACCACCGCCGCCAGCGTGGCTCCGCGTTCTCCCAGCTGGGGTGCCAGGCGTTCCGCCAGATCGCCAAGGCTCTGGAGCAGCTCGGTCCGGGTACTCGCTCTGCGACCGAGGAGCTTGCGCAACCGACGAAGGTCGTCGGCCGACTGGCGCGAGTCACCGCCGGCGCGGTGAGCCTCGCGATAGTGCGCGTAAGCCAGCGAGTCGGCACGCAGCGCCGCCAGAATGTGCGCCGACTGGATCTGACCGTCGGCATCCAGCGCGTTTGCTTGATAGCTCTTCAGTCCCTGCGCCGATCCGAGCCAAACCCGGCCCGACGCGCCCGCTGGGAGGTTGGGATCGGACTGCCCATCCTCCAGGACCGCCACCGGATCGCTGGACGTAGGAAAATCTTTCCCGAAGACGACGTACAAAAGCGCGTCGTCGTTTCCGCGGCGGGCCAGCGCGACCTGCGCGCCGAAGGGAAAGAAGAATTCGGTCTCGGCGTCGACCTCGTCCTTGATCAAACCTCGCGAAACGCCATCGAGGACCAGCGGATCGTCGGAGTGATCGCGCGATGTCCGCTTGAGGGTGGTCATGAGATCGCGCACCTGGTCGATTGCGACGACGACGTTCAGCGCGCTGCCCTCCGTGTAGCCGGCGTGGTAGATGCCGACCAGCTCGTACTCGCCCGTCGCGCAGGATACGGCCAGAACGGGCGAACCGGAGTTTCCCGACGAAAGGAGAGCGTCAATGACGAAGTCGTCGTGATCCCACTCGCCGTACTCGTCGTGATCGTGCGCAGAAATGACGGTGCCGGCGTTGGTCGCCCGAAACGCACCGAGCGGAAATCCCCGTACCTCGACCACGTTGCGCTCTCGCAGGTGGGCGCTGTGGCCGATTTTCCAGGGCATGACCTGCAACTTGGCCGGCGTCTTCAAGATGGCCACGTCCAGCTGCGGATCGCTGACTATCCGGGTCAGGGGAATGTCATCGCGTGCGTAGCTGTCGTGCTCGTCGTCGACCAGCGCCAGGGCCTCGCTCACCTTCTTGCATCCGGCGGGAATGCCGTCGACCGCGTGCTGTTGGTCGGTCACTGTCGGCCAGGATGCCACGTGATCGTTTGTCAACAGGAGCGTGTCGTCGCCGCGTCGGGTAAACGCGAAGGCGGTTCCGTGCAGTACCGCCTTGTGGCGCTCCCGATGGACCGATCCGTCGTTGGCGTACGACAGGCACTCGTAGGTCGCGGTGTTTCGCGCACAATACGAAAAGACGGCCTGCGGCTGCCGGTCAAACTCCCGTGCCTGGGTGGACAGCGCGGTGAAATCATCGGCGTAGGCGCTGGGGCAGAATTGAGGTCCGGCCGGCTGATCGGCCCGTGCTTCGCCGACCGCCAGGACGGCCCAACACACCAGGACGCCAAGCGCATTTCTCATTGGTCGACAATCAATCGAGTAGGCGAACGCCAAGACTGTCCTCCTTGCTCGTCGAGACGAAGAGCCAGCTAATTGCAACGCAAGAGCCGTGCCTGCTGGATCCGGCTGCCTTGCTCGAAGATCGGGTCAAAAGATCGAACAATGGCAGCCAGTGCGGATGATTTATCACTGTCTACGATCGGCGAAGGATCGATCAGCCTGGCCCAGGAAAGCCGCTTCGTCGTATGCAGTCCCGGCGGGAAGAGCCATGCGCCCGCGTCAGGGGCGTCCGTTCATCGTCCTTGTGCTGCCAGGCAGGTCTTCGTGTAGAGATCGCGGAAGATGTTTTGAGGGTCGCTCATCGATTTCACTTGATCGTAGTTGGCTTTGTTCCAGATGGCCCAGAACTCCCGTTCGGAATAGTAATTGTGTGATATCAGGGTTTTGAGCCCGCCCAGGGCGAAGAGCTTGTCTTCAATGACCTTGTAGTAGTTGATGCCGTCCGGCGGCTGTTCCATGCCGTAGATCGCCAGGTCCAGGAATAGCTGGTCGTCAAGGCCCTGATAGAACGAGGCCGCCAGCCAGGGATAATCGTTCACACGACGGTAGGGGACGCACCAAAGCGGGAAATGACCGAGCTCCCGCTCGTACCAGGTCAGGAACGATGCTACCCGCGAAAAGGGAATAAAGACGTCCAAGGTGATCGCCGGCCTCCGGCTGGGCAGGAAGGCGTGCAGCTTCTCTGCCAGCCGCAACAGTTGCGACGAACCGAGAAACTTCCCCAGGAGCAGCCGCCCGGGCCATGACTTCGGGTGCACGTTGGTGACGCCGCGGTCATACCGGAACAGATAATCCTCGATGCGCAGATAGTCTTCGGCGCGGGTCCGCGTGCTCTGATAGTAGACCTTCAGCCAATCGTAACGGTTAAGGTAAGGCGCCTCATCCACGAAGCGGCCCAGGTTCAAGACGAACCACCGGGGTCCATGGATGAAGCCGTCAATGAAATCGACCGCGCGCGCGCCCGCATGGCGCGCGATGGCCGCCTGGTAATCGGCAAGAGAGCCGTAGCGTTCATAGACCACCTTGACGAATGGCTTGGCCGGGACGAGGCGAAAGGTCAGTCGAGCCAAAATGCCCAGCGTTCCGAAGGTGCCGTGCATCATATGGAACGTCAGACGGTGTTCGTTATCCGGCGTGCACAACAGGACGTCGCCGAGGGCCGTGATGATCTCGTACTCGGTGCAGGTGTCGTGAAAACCGCCGTTCACGAAGGACATCGATTCAATTGAACAGCCGGCCACCGCCCCGCCGACCGTGATGGTCTTGAGCTCGGGCACCACCATCGGGACCAGCCTGTATCGCAGCGTCGCCGCCACGAGATCCGCGAAGGTCACGCCGGCCTCCGCCACGCAGGTGCGCGCGACCGGATCGATATTGATGATGGCCGTCAGATCGCTGATGTCGATCAGCTCGTCAGAATACTTGGCGTCGCCGGCTTTGGGCACCTGATGCGACGTCGTCGACTTGCGCAGCGAAACGGGACGCTTCGAATCGCGCTCGGCGAGCTGGCGACGGATGCGCGCGACCTTCTGGGCATGCGCCGCCGTGGACCGCAAGACGGTCTCCGGTTGAACCGGCCCGGGTGTTGGCGGCGTGACGGGTACGCTTCTTTCGTTTTCGGATGACGTCAGCATCGACCTTGAACGTAGGTCTGGCTCGGCGGCGGTACGAGACCTGCAATGAATCCCCCGGGCCCGTGATTCTCTGTAAAAAGTCCATCGTCGGGGAGGCCCCTTGACTGAGCGTTTGGGCTTCGCAGTGTTCACCCATGAACACCCGAACCATCAGCGAACAAGAGATCGCCGCGCGCGCCTACAATATCCATCTGCGCAACGGCCGGCAGGATGGTCGTGCCGCGGAGGACTGGGCGCAGGCGCTGGCCGAACTGGAAAGCGAAGGGGACGAAGATCGCCAGCTCAACGCCGCCCAGGATCTGTCAACGCCAGCCAGTCAGCGACAAAACGCCGACCGAGCCTCGTCGGTGCCCGCGTCTGCACGGCGAGCTCCGGCGCGGCGCGGAGCTCGCCGACTTTCCGACGGCACCTGACCTGCGTTGCCTCCTCGTGCTTGGCCGCATCTCAGGCGGCGGCCATTTTCCGCTCCAGGCGCCGGATGCGCACCAAGGCGCTGACCGCGGTTGCCAGGCTGCCCAATATTATCGCCACTGGCACAATCGGTATGACCGGAAAAAACGGGACATTGGTGATGCTTTTGATCCGACTCATGATCTTATCCTTCCTTTCGATTCGAGCTGAATTTGGAAGCGCGGAGGGAGGAGCGCAACCCCGATTTGGGCGTCGAGAATCAAAACCGCCGATTTGAAGGTGCCAAGCTCGCGAACGACCGCTTCGGACACATATTGAAGACAGTGGATTTGGACGGTGTTGGAGGTGTCTCATGCAATGTAGCGAGATCATGAAGAAGGACGTTGTTTGCCTCAATCTCCGGGATACGGTGCAGGTGGCCGCCATTCGCATGCGCGACGCCAACATCGGTTTTCTGCCTGTGATCGAGGCGAGCGGAAAAGTCCTGGGCACCCTGACCGATCGGGACATCGCGATTCGCCTGGTCGCCGAAGATCGCTCCGCTTCATCTTGCGCCGTCGAGGAGGTCATGAGCCGCGAAGTTGTTGCCTGCCGCCCGACCGATGAACTCGGCCACGCCGAGGTGTTGATGGCCGAGCACAAGAAGTCGCGCATGTTGATAACGAACGAGGACGGCTATCTGGAAGGCGTCCTCAGCCTTTCAGACGTCGCGCGGATGGAGGGTGCCCGGCGGACTGCCAGCACGATGCGCCAGGTGACCTCGCGAGAAGGGCGGCTATAGCGCTGGCGCTCGTCCGTAAAGTCTGCGCAGCTCGTCCTTGGCCCGTCGGAGGCGCGACTGGTCGGCAGCCGACAGCCCCTTGCCGGCTCGGTTCATGAAAAAAGTGAGCATCGACATGGCCGACCGAAATGAGCTGGTTTTTCGGCGGCGGCTGCCTTCGGCCGAGCGCTTGAGAGAGGCGGCGATTGCGTGGGCGCTTTTCTTCTTGAACACGCCCGCCTCGAGATCCAACGCATTGCTGGTTCGGGTGACCCGTTGCGACCAGCGGCGATTCGTCGGTTTTCTGGTCGTGCTCATCGCATTGTCCTCCTTGCCGGTTAGACCGCGGACGGAAACGTCTCGGGAACGTCGCCGGATTGCCAGGTTCCGGTTCGTTCCAGCGGCTCGACGGCACTGGTATGGTCGATGTGAATGACCGCATCGAACTGCCGGGGCAGAGACGCCTCGAAATAGTGGCTGACCCGTTCCGTCTCCGGGCGATAGATGACCCCGATGGCTCGCTCAAGACGCCGTGGTTGCAGCTGCGTGACGGCTTCGTTGTTGTCGTTGAGCATGAGCAGGAAACGATCCAGCCCCGTCGCGTGCAGGACTGCTTCATAGCTGTGCGGCAAAGCGGGCCGCACTCTCTTTCTCTCTGCCGGCTGGTCCCAGTCCGCCGCCGCCGTCACTGTCCCTTCGTGGGTAGTAAATCCAATCGAGAACCCTTCCGAGCCGTATTCCTGACGGGCCAGCTGTCCCAGGTTGAACTCGCCTGCGCGGCCCATGTCGGTGGCTCGGGCGTCGCCAAGATGAGAGTTGTGCGCCCAGATCACCGCCTTCGGAGGCCTATCGGTCCGCCCGAAGTGACCCAGCAACGCTTGCAAGGTCTCCATCATGTGCCTGTCGCGCAAGTTCCAGGATGAGACGCGTCCGCGGAACATCGCCCGGTAGTACGCCTCGGCGTTGAAGACCACGCGCGCGTTTTGTTCTGCGAAGAAACGCTCGTCTTCGTCCATTGGCGCCGCGCCGGGGAGCTCGACTGCCTGGCGCCGCAGGTCGGCCAGCTGCGCCAGCACCTGGTCCTCGCAGGTCGGGGTGATTCCGAGGCCGACCTGGAAGCCATATTGCTGGCTGTCCGCGCCGAAGTGATCGAAGCAGGCGTACCGACCGCGCGCGCGCGCCGCTGCCGGGGGATCGACTTTCTCCAGATAGCCCAGCACCGCCTGGATCGAGCCGAACAAACTATACAGATCCAGTCCGTAGAAGCCGGCGCGATCCTGCTGGTTGGCGAGCTGGTCATTGTGATCGCGCAACCAACCGATGAAATCGAGCACGTCGGCGTTGCGCCACATCCAGGCGGGAAAACGGACGAACCCGCCCAACGCCTGCGTGCCGTCGGCGTCGTCTGACTGGCCGCGCAGGTAACGATTCACGCGATAGGCATCAGGCCAGTCGGCTTCGGCGGCCACCAGACGGAAGCCTTTCTCGGTGATCAGGCGCTGGGTCAGCTCGGCGCGCGCACGGTAGAACTCGTGCGTGCCGTGGGAGGCCTCGCCGATCAGCACCACGCGCGCGCCGGAGAGACGCTGCAGAATTTCATCGTAATCGGAGGCCTCACCGCGCAGGCGAATGGCGTATTTTCTGACGGCGTCGGCGCACGCGGCCTCGCGCTCGACAGAGGTTCCCGGGGTCGGCGGGTTTCGGCTTCTGGTCGTCGGCCGGGTGGGATCGTTTCCTGACCCCAGTGCGGCACGGACCTCGTCATCGGTGGTGGGCGTGAAGTCCTCGTACCACTGTCCAACCCCCAGGAAGAACGCCGGCGTTTCCAGGCAAACCATCTGATCCGCCTGCGCGCCGAGATCATGACAGGCTTCGGCTGATGCCACCGGCGCCGCCGCGACGATGCGAGCCGGTTTGCGCGAGCGCAGGGCGGTTATCGCCGCCAACATGCTGGCGCCGGTTGCCAGCCCATCGTCGACCAGGATGACGATCTTTCCGGCCAACTCGGGCAGCGGCCGACCATTCCGGTAGGCGCGCTCTCGTCGCTCCAGCTCGCGGTTCTCGCGCGCGGTGATCTCCGCCAGGGCGCTTGACGAGACTCTCTGTTGACGAACCATCCTCTGGTTGACGATCTTCACGCCGCCGCTGGCGATGGCCCCCATCGCCAGCTCTTCGTGGCCGGGGACGCCCAGCTTGCGAACGACGAAAACATCCAGCGTCGCGCCCAGCGCCCTGGCGACCTCGGCCGCCACCGGAATGCCACCGCGGGGCAGGCCCAGGACGATCACGTCCGAACGACCGGCGTACTCCGTCAGCTTGGCAGCCAGTTGCTGCCCGGCTTCCCGCCGATTTGCAAAAGGCCGCATCGCCTGGCTACCCGGCGAGGTGGCGTCGGCGGGTGGCGGCGGCCCGCTTGGCCGCCTGCGAGCGCGCCACCGGTCCCTTGGTGGTGGACGCTTTCTTGGCGGCGCCCGACCGTTCGGTGGCACTGCGCCCGGCGGCGGCCCGGCGCGCTTGCCTGGTCAGCGCCTGCGGGGACGCCGCGGCTCGGCCTTCCCGTCGGAGAGCGGTCAAAGTCGCCTGTCCCCGCCGGGCGGACGAGGCCCGCGGTTTACGGCGTCCTTGGCCGGTTTCAAACGCCTGGGTGGCCGATCGACGCGTGCGTGGATTCGCCTGCCCCGGCCCGGGCGGCTTGAGCGGCACGCCGGCGCGCCGGGCTTTTGAAAGCCCGATCGCGATCGCTTGCTTCGACGATCGTGCCCCGTGTCGCCCCTCGCGGATGTGTTCCATCTCTTCGCGTACGAACTCGCCAGCGGCGGTCGAAGGCTGCTTGCCCTCCGCCAGATCGCGCTTGGCCTTATCAACTGTGCTCTTGGTCGGCATGCGAAAAATGTGGGGACGTCACCAGCGCGCGCAAGAGACCGATCTTCCGACGAACAGGTGGACCAGAACGCAGCCAGCCATCGCCAGGAGGGTTTCCCCCTGGTTTGCTCTTCTTCGGCCGAGCCGCCATCGGCAGCGCCGGTGTGTGGCTGCGCAAAGTGATTACTTTCGATCAATGAATTTTATCTGCCTGACGGACGGCGTATGGCTGCGCCACGGCTGATCGTCGTCGGCGCGTCAGCCGGCGGGGTCGAAGCCCTGACGCGTTTGGTACACGGCATCCAGCCGGACATCCGCGCTCCGATCCTGGTCGTCCTGCACATCAGCGAGCAAAGCATCCTGCCCGCCATTTTGGATCGTGCCGGTCCCTTGCCGGCCGCCCACGTTCTCAACGGAGAAACGCTGCAGCCGGGCCGCATCTATGTGGCCCCACCCGGCCAACACCTCCTGGTGGACTCGTCACACCTGTGGTTGACGCGCGGCCCGCGGGAAAACGGGCACCGGCCCGCCATTGATCCGCTGTTTCGCAGCGCCGCGCGCACCTGGCGTGATCGAGTGGTCGGGGTGCTTTTGAGCGGACAGATGGACGACGGCGTGGCAGGGCTGTACGCCATCCGCGCGCGAGGCGGCATCACGGTGGTTCAGGATCCGAAGGACGCCATCGCGTCCAGCATGCCGCAGAACGCTCTGCGGTTGGTGGACGTCAATTACTGCCTGCCGGCGGCCGAGCTCGGTCCGCTGCTGATGGAGCTGGTCAACGGAGGGACAATGGCCACCAGGCGGAAGAGACACACCAGCGCCGCGAAGACCGTGAAGAGCGGCGCGGCGCGCGTGCCGCGCATGCGCGGCTTCGGCGCCAACAAGATCGGTGAACGCCCACGCGCATCGCCTCCGCCCGACCCAGAACAGGATCCGTTGCGCTGCCCCGATTGCAGCGGACCGCTTTATCAAGTGCCAGGCGGCGGGCCGGGGCAATGGGGCTGTCGCGAGGGCCACGTATTTTCACCCGAAAGCCTCAGCGGCGCGCAGACCGAGGCCCTGGAACGCGCATTGTGGCTGGCGGTGCGGACGATGAAAGAGCGCGCCCTCATCGATCGCTCGCTGGGCGCCGTCCCCTCCAAACCGGAGAAATTACGCACGCGCGTAATCGAGCGCGCCCAGTCCGTCGAGCACGACATCGAGCTATTACGGCAGATTCTGCAGCGGATCTGAGCCAAGGCATTGGGGCTAGGCCATAGAGCTTCTCGCCGACTGTCACCAGCAAGGATCGTCCGTCACCCGCGCGGTACGTCGCGCTCTAGAATGTTAGCGCCCTCGCCAGTTGATCATTGTGTTCTCGCTGCTGGCATTGTCCTTGCGATTGACTGCCGCAGGAGGGGACGAATGATGACCATGACCAAGCGCAATCTTATGTTGTCGGGGGTGTTTCTGATCTCGGCGGTGGGGTTTCATAGTGCCTGCGGAGACACTGTTACTGGCACGGACTGTAAGGTGAATTGTCAGGACATCGACAACACGTGCGTGCAGAAATGCAACGACGATCAGTGCAAGACAGCTTGCTCGACTGACCTGGACAATTGCAGCGCTTCTTGTGGGACCGTCACGGTGTCGCCGAAAGACGGCGGCTGATTGAATTAGGTCGTCCGCCAACGCTCCGTCATCAACGCCAGACCGGGCTCAACCGATGATGCCCGGCAAGGGGCCGGTGGACTGAGGTACTCCCGACTGGGAAGATGAGTGACCACTGTTCTGGCTGCCAAGGGTGGTCATGTTGACGCCGAAGACAGACGCCAGCGCCAACCAGACGTCGTTCATGGGCCGGTTTCCCGTTCCGCCCGATTGCGTTCCCAGCGACCCTCCGGTGACTTTGACGACCGTGCCGCCATTGATGCCGGTGTTCTTGCCGCCGAATATTATGACAGGCAAGTTCCGTTGATCGTGGTCATAGGCCCGGGCGACCTCGGTGACGTATACGATGACCGTGTTATCGATCAGCATGTTGCCGTCGATGTCAGGCGTGGTGGCGAATTCCTGCAACACCTGCGAGGTCGCCGTGGAATAGAACTGGTTCACTTGGCTCAGCCATCCTTGCGTGTTCGCATCGGTCGAGTGGCTGGGCGGATGGTGCGGGATCGCCGCCACGTTGCCGGGCAGCGACGCGCCCTGGAATGTCCCTGGGAAGACGACCCAGTCGGTGCCGGACGCCCAAAGGAACGTCGCGACCCGAACCAGGTCACACTGGAACGCGGCCTTGATCAGGCGAAGCTGCGTTTGACCGAGGTCCAGAAATGGATGGCTGCTGGGATCGTTCGGAAGGTAATAGTCAACGCCG
Organism: Polyangia bacterium; assembly: GCA_036268875.1. GTDB lineage: Bacteria > Myxococcota_A > Polyangia > Fen-1088 > Fen-1088 > DATKEU01. The sequence goes on from DATATI010000032.1 coordinate 45,569, forward strand.
CCCACCTTGCTGTAGTCGCCGCCATTCGTGCAATCCTTGTCGACAGTCGTTCTACCAGTGGTCGTGTTGGCGAACGTGGGCGGCATGGCCGGCTTGACGCAGCCGCTGGTCCCTGCACCCATCCCATAGGACTGCTTGATGCTGGCTTCGAGCTGAGAGATCGCGTTCGCGTGAGCGCCGAGGCGATCTTTCTCGCTGGCCGGGACCAGGGACTGCATGCGCTTCAAGTCCTTGTTCAGATAGCTGACGATGCTCTCCTCTCCCGCCAGCCGCTGCGCACCGGTCATGCCCGTCGGCAGGGCGCCGCCGAAAATTCGGTTGTACGTGTCCAGCGGCTGCACGGTCGGAAAAAGCGGGCTCCGCGCCTGGTCGGGCTGGCTCACCCCCTGCTTCGTGGCCAGGTAGGACAGCACGCGCGGAGCGACGTCGTCGCGATCCGAACGAATGTCGCCGCCGAGCTGCAGGGATCCGAACGGTGTCGGGTTCGCGAACTTGGGCCCGCCCAGGACCGCCGACTTATCCAGCAGAATTTGATCGATCGAAGGTCCGCCGGCGCAATGGTCTCCCGGGCCGACGATTCCGATGGTCGGAACGCCGGTCATCACGGCCACGGTCCCACCCTCGTGCGTGCCGGAACCGCCGCTCGAATCGTTGCCGCCGCCCGCGGTGACGATGTTCACCCCGTCGACCATGCACATGTACTTCTGCAGGGGCGCAAAAGGCGCGGTCTCGAACGGGAGCGTGAAGTTCTTGGTCGCGGTCGGTACCCATTTGGTCTGGTCAGGATTCGCGCCCAGCGGGTGTGAAATCACCAGCAGCCGCAGGGGCGCCGCGCCGCCGGCCGCGCGCGCCTCGATGGAGCGGAGGAGCGGGACGATGAGCGACGCAGAGGCACCGACCCCGCGTAGAAATGACCGGCGAGCGAACTTGTAAGAGATCACTGGGTGCCTCCGGCGCGGGCCCGTACGAAGTTGGCCTTGAGCAAGTTCGTGAGCAGGCTCTGGATCGAGCCGTCCGTCGCCGCCCGGACGGGATTGATCTCGCAGGTGTTGTAGGTCGTGATCTGCGACCCGATGGCATAGCTCGCGAGTTGCTGGATCGAGCAACCATCGAAGTGGCCGCTGGTGATGAGGGCCTGCGCGAAAGCCTGAGCGCCCGTGACCGTCTTCGATGCCAAGGGCGCGGTGGCCGGGAACGTGGCCGTCGGGTCCACGGCGTTCCCGGCCCCGTCGCTGGTTTGAAAGTCTCCGATCGGACCGAAGTTGTCCAGGACCGACGCGTACGGATCGATCTGGCTGTGACAGGTCTGGCAGGGATCGAACTTCATGCGCGCCTGCGACTTCTGCTGTTCCGTCGTGCAGTCGGACAGCGTCTGCGTGCCGTCGGGCGATTTGCAGGCGATCACGTTCTTCGCCGAGGGCGTCGTGAGATCGATCGGCGGCGGGATCGGGTCCGCGCACACGATGTTGTCGTGGATGGCCTTGCCGCGTTTCACGATCGACATGGCTGCTGGATCTGACTGCGCCCAGAGCCAGCTCGGCTGGGTCAGCAGGCCAGCGCGACCCTGGGACGCCGGCCAGGTCGCCGCGACGAACGTCGCATCGCTCGCTGGCGCCGTGCCATTCGCGAAGGTCAGCCCCGGATACAGCGTGGCCAGACGCTGGTTGACGTAGACGGTCTGTGATGTGAGGAGGTCGTCGATCTTGCCGGAGCCCTTCCAGAGAATGTCGCTGACGAAACTCTGGGTGGAGGTCGCGAGATCGTTCTCGATCGCCATCTGGTCCTGCTCCGACATTGGCAGCGACGCAAGCAACGCCGGATCGTGCACTTTCGAGTACATCTGGCTGATGTTGAACCAGCCGAGGACGATGTTCGTGATGTTGGCCTGGACCGCCGGCAGCGCCAGCAAACGCTTGATCTGCGCCTCGATACCCGTCGTCGTGCCCAGGCTGCCGTTGGCGGCTGCCGCCGTGAGGTCCGGGTCGGGCAGCGTGCCGAGAAGCGTGAAGCTGAGTTGACTGGCGACTTCGTACGGCGTGAGCGTCGTAGCGGGATAGCTTCCGCTGGCGTTCGCTGTCGCCGGAGATCCAAGCTCGGTTCGGTAAACGAACGAAGGGGCCACCAGCACCGCTCGCATCACGAGCTCGATGCCCGCCTTGTATCCCTGTCCCTGCGTGGCGCCCTGGGAGTAAAGGTCGATGAGGTCGGACACCTCGGTGCTGTCGACCGGACGCCGGTACGCCTTGGCGGCGAAGCTCTGGATGAAGCTGGTGGCGCAGGCCGTCTGGGCCGCCGCGGTCGTCCCGGCGCAGGGAGCGATGGTCGTCCCGACCTGTCCATCGACCGATGGCGAGCCGACCGCCGTCTGCGCCACCTGGTACATGTTGTACATCATGGCGTTATCGACGCCCTTGGAGACGTCGCTGAAGAATGCGAACGTGGCTTCACCACCGCGGGCGGTCAGCACGGGGGCCGCCGGCAGGCTCAGCAGGTCCTTGACCGCGGCGCCCCACTGCTCCGCCGAAAGCCGCCACAGGCGCTGAGCCGGCGCCGGTAGTACCGTGCATCCGTCCGGGCCCTTCGCCGCCTGGCCGGAGCCACCTGCCCCGGCCCGAGGATCGCCAGCCGGCCCGCCGCCCGGCGTGGAACCGCCGTCGCCGATGACGCCTTGGCAGGCGGCGAGCCCGACGCAGGCAGCAAGCACCATCCCGGCCCTGGCGAAGCTGGTGCGCACCCATACCTCGGCTGGCGGTGTCCAGGGCGCAATTGGGAGCACGGGTATGATACGTGGGGAGGCCGTTAAAAACTTTCCCGGCTCACCAGGCCCGGCCCCGAATTTCCAGAAGAACCCGCCGGGCAGCACGGGCTGGGCTCGCTGCTGCTGAAGAACGCCTGCGAGGCGCCCGCGCCGCACGATGGACATCGCCAACCTGAAACCGGGCCTGTCTAAATAGCCGGTGCCGGACATTCGCGAGTAGCCCTGATGAGTCGTTTTGGGTTCCCGGTTTTGTAGAGCGGACGCCGATAGCGGAACCCTCACCATCGCCCAGGCGCGCGGCCAGTATCTGACCGGCCTGCTCGGCTGCGTCGACTGTCACTCGCCCAAATTGGCCAGCGGGGCGATCGACACCACGAAGATGTTCTCCGGAAATGAGATCATGGACGCCTTCCGCCACGGCAAGGATCCGGAATCGGGTGCCGACGGCGGTGCGCCGACGTATCACTGACGACGCCACGGCAATCGCCGACTATCTGCTGTCGTTGCCGGCGGCGGCGAACACCATCAACGCCTGCATGGTCCGCATGTAACGCCGGCGCTGTTCCGGGTATCGCAGTGGGGGCGGTGACTGTCCGGATCGGCAGCGCTACCGTCGACACGAGCACCGAATAATCGCCGCGTGGTCCGTTGCAGCATGGGAGGCCTTATATGCTGTCATCGTCGCCACGACACCTGTCCGTTCTGACTGTTCTGATAGGCATATTCTGGTGTGCGGGAGAGGCGCGCGCGCAGGGAGCTGGCTTTGCATCGCTTGCAGAGCTCCAGCCCGGTCAGCTCGTCCGGCTTGACGCGCGGACGCTGGATCAACTGGGGGCAAAAGCGAAGTTCACGCGTCAGAACCGGGTGGCTCCCGATGCCCACGCCTCCCTCCGCAGCGAAAACACGTCTATCAAATCGGTGCCGCACTTCATGGGGAAGTTCGATTCAGGCGGACAGACCTTCCAGTACTCGATGGTGGGTCGCCGGCCCAGCAGTGGACAGCCGGTGACGGTGCGCAACAGCATCCTCCCCATCCGGCTGCTGTTGCCGTTCCCGGACGCCAGCGGCAACCAGATCGTGCTGGACGCCAGCACCAAGGTGGCGAACACCGTGGCCTCGCCGGTCTACCAGCGTGCGCCCTTCGCCTCGGGCAACACCCAGTTCGGCGATGCCATGCAGCGGGCAACGTTCTGGAATCAACTCTCACCGCGAAGGGATTGGCACGTCTGGCTCGACCAACCTGAGGTGCGTCCGACCCTCGATGTCTTCGTCCCGCCCGAATCGGTCCTGGCCTTCGCGCGGCCGGACGGAAGCGCAGTGGCGCTGGTAAGCACCGCCTTTTTCGACGCAGTGTTGACCTTGGTCTTTCAGCTCGGTGACTTCGACGCCCGCGAGCTTCCCATCATCCTCACTTACAATACCTTGCTCTTCGACGGTGACCCCAGTCTTTGCTGCGCGCTGGGATTTCACAGCGCGTTTTCCAAGGGTGCGCGCGGCCGCGCCGATGCGGTCCAGACCTTCATGTTCGCCAGCTGGATAGACAGCGGCGTTTTCACCAGCCCGGCGGTGGCCGATGTCCACTCGCTCAGCCACGAGATCGCCGAATGGCTGAACGATCCCTTCGTGGACAACTTGGTCCCCTCTTATGTCAATGGGGAGACCGGCTGCGCGCCGGTTCTGGAGACGGGTGACCAACTGGTGGGCTTCTCCCTTCCGGTCACCCTCAACGGATTTCTGTACCATCCGCAGACGCAGTCGGTGCTGCCGTACTTCACCCGCGAGTCGCCGTCGACAGCACAGAACGGAACCTATCGCTTTCCGGAGGATCCGGCGGTGCCGAACGTCTTCTCCACCGCCTGCTCGTTGCCAACGTCGCCAGCCCCGCCCGGCGTGGTGCCCTGAATCAACGATCCGTCCTGCCTACCGTGCGCCTGGAGGTCGAAGACAATCCCAGACGCCATCCTCGCCGCCGGCCGTGCGGTGCCGAGTTCCAACCAGCGCGTGATCGCCATGCTGGCCGCGCGCTCAGGAGGGCGGCATTCCGGATCGTCCGTGGCAACGGAACGTCGTTCGCTGACCGACACCTAACGAAATCCGTAACTAACCAGTAGGCGGGACAGGGATTGAACCTGCGACCCGAGCCGTGTAAAGACCCTGCTCTACCACTGAGCTACCCGCCTAGGGCGGCACAGGATAGCGCAGGCAAAAACTTGGGGAAGAAAACCAGCGACAGCCGAACCGCTTTTCGCGCCGAGGGTCAGCGACGTGCACAGACCGGCGGCATCTCGGCCAGCCAGGCCCCACTTCCGCCCTGCGCGGGCCGTTCGCTCCGGCCGCTGCGCCCATCCCGGGAACCACACCCGGGGCGCGGCCGGTGTGAGAGGTCGGCCCCCCCGAACTCTCACACCGTCGCGAGCCCCATCCCGCCCATCCCCACCGAACACCACCACTGTAGCAAACGCATGTTTCGTTCTCGCTTCACCACTGCGGATGTTCTGTAAATTCGAAATGACATGAGCCTGTCCAACAACACCATCGCATTCGGTAAGCCACCGTACCGGGTGGGCCGCACCCTGTTGCCGAACGGGCTGCGCGTGGTCGCCGTCGAGACGCCGCACCTGCATAGCGCCACCGTCTGTCTCTACGTGCGCGCCGGCTCTCGCTACGAAGAGCGCGCGACCAACGGCCTGTCGCACTTCCTGGAGCACATGCTGTTTCGCGGCTCGGCGCTCTACCCGTCGTCGATGGCGCTCAACCGCGCGATCGAGGAGCTGGGCGGCACCCTCTACGCCGAGACCGGGCGCGACTATTCGCTGTACCAGATCGCGCTGCACCCGCGGTACATCCAGAGCGGGATGGAGATCCTGGGCGATCTCTTCGGCGCGCCCGAGTTTCGCGACATCGAGCTCGAACGCAAGATCGTCGTCGAAGAGATCCTAGAGGACCTCGACGACCGCGGGCGCAACGTCAACGTCGACGATCAGTCGCGCAAGCTGGCCTGGGGCGATCATCCGCTCGGCTATCCGATCACCGGGCCGCTCGGCAACGTGCGGCGGTTCTCGGTGGCCGACGTGCGCAAACATTTTCGGCGCTTCTACGGCGCCGCCAACATGGTGCTGACCGTGGCCGGGCCGGTGGCGGCCAAGACGGTTTACCAGCAGAGCCGCCACGCCTTCGCGCGCGTGCCGCGGGGCGCGCGGCGCAAGCCACCGCTGCCCAAGGCCGCCGGGCCGGGGCCGCGCTTCCGCACCGTGCACAACGAGTCGGCGCAGACGCAGGTGCACGTCCTGTTTCACGCGCTGCCCGAGACCGATCCCGACTACCTGGCGATGCGGGCGCTCGTGCGCGTGCTCGACGACGGGATGTCGACCCGGCTGCACTACCAGATCTGCGATCAGAAGGGGCTGGCCTATTCGGTGGCGGGGACGCTGCACTCGTACCACGACGCCGCGCTGCTGGAGATCGACGCCGCCTGCGCGCACCCCAAGCTGGCGGCGCTGGTGACCGAGGCGCTGGGGATGCTGGGCAAGTTCCGCGACGAGCCGGTGGCGGAGGACGAGCTCGACAAGGCCAAGCGGCGCTTCGTGGCCGACATCGAGGCTTGCTACGACGATCTGGACGGCCTGTCGAGCTGGTTCGGCGGCACCGAGCTGTTCGGGCGGGCCGACACGCAGGAGAACCGGGCGCGCGCGCTGGCCCGCGTGCGGCCGAGCGACATCCAGGCCGTCGCCCGCCGGGTGTTTCGCCCCGAGAACCTATCGGTCACCGTGGTCGGCGCGCTCAGCCCGACGCAGGCCCGCAAGGTCGAGAAGATCGTCCGCGGGTTTAGGTAGCTCGCCGGGCAAAGCCCGTCGAGCTTCCACTAAAACGATTTCAAGTCGGTCGGTACAGGCGGCGCGCCGTATTCGCGCGTCCGGCGAGCGCATCGTGCGGGACGCAGCGGTGACTCAA
>DATATI010000033.1 GCA_036268875.1 Polyangia bacterium
GGATGCAAAGCGTATCGTGCTTCAAAGTCTTGCTCAATGTATCGGATACGCATCTTAGTCTGCGGCCGGGCATGGCGAAGCCCTGCCGGACCATCAAACCGCGCAGGATCTGTTGTCGGCGTGGTGCTGGAGGGAGGAAGCAGCATGATTGAGCACTCCACCGTCGCCGTCCGGGGCGCCAACCTACATGTCGCGCGCGCCGGGCGGGGGCGGCCGCTGCTTCTCCTTCATGGCTGGCCGGAGTTCTGGTTGACCTGGGAACCGGTGATGACCCGCTTGGCAAACCGCTTCGACCTGATCGCGCCCGATTTGCGCGGCTTTGGCGGCAGCGACAAGCCGGAAGGGCCGTTCGGGCCGGCCGAGCAGGCGGAGGATCTCGTCGGGCTGCTCGACGCACTCGGAATCGGATCGGTCGGGATCGTGTCGCACGACGTGGGCGCGACGATCACGCAGACGCTGGCCCGGCGCCATCCCAACCGGATCGTCGGCTTGTTCTTCTTCAACTTCATGTATCCGGGAATCGGCAAACGCTTTACCGCGCCCACCCATCTCCAGCACGTATGGCACACCTGGTTCAACCAGAGCGACCTTGCGCCCGATTTGCTGGCGGCCTCACCGGAGGCCGTGCGCCGCTTTTTCACATTCTTCCTGCGGAAGTGGGCGCACCGGAAGGAGGTGTTCGACGACGCCGCGATCGATGCGTTCGTGGCCAACTTCCAGGCGCCCGGCAACCTCGCCGGCGGGTTTGCCCACTACCGCGCTGTTGCCGCCCAGCGCCGCGCGGAGGCATCCGACGATCCGCCCCCGCCGCAGCCGCCAATCCCGCTTCCGACCTGCGTGCGTTGGGCGCAGTGCGACCCGACGCTGCCGGCGGAGTGGTCCGATCGGCTGGCGGAAACCTTCCCGAACCTCGATTTTGCGCCCTTCCCGGACGCCGGCCACTTCCCGCACCGTGAGCAGCCGGACCGCGCTTCTGCCGAGATCGGAACGTTCTTCGAACGTCTGAGCGCGCCGGACTGGCAGGCGTGACTGCCGGCGCTTCGGCGGCCGAACGCGTCCGGCCCGGCACGCGATGGGTCTTGCTCGCGGTCGGGTTTCTGTGGGTCTACAACGGCGTCAACTTCCTCGCCTTTAAGGTGGGCGTAGACGCGTTGCCCGCGGCGTTCCTGGCGGCCACCCGTTTCACCGTGGCGGGCATCGTGCTGCTGCCGTTGGCAGTGTGGCGCGTCCTAGCGGACGAGCGTCCAGACGCGCCTTCCCTGCTCACGGCGGCGCTGCTGGGCATCGTCATGCTTGTTGGGGGCCAAGCCCTAGTGATTTGGGGCGTAAGCTATCTGCCGGCCGGCGAGGCGTCGGTGTTCGGGTCCACGCCGCCGCTTTACCTGGCGCTGTTCGCCTGGTTCGTGTTCCGGCAACCGCTCGACCGGCGGAAACTGCTGGGCGTCTGCGTCGACTTTTTGGGAACGGCATTGCTGGGCTGGAGTTCGGCGTCGGGCGGCAGTTTCAGTCCGAAGGGCGCGGCGGCCATTCTGTCCGCGACGGCGTGCTGGGCCGCGGGATCGCTGGCCGCGACCCGGGTTACGCTGCCGCGCGACCCGGTCTTCAACCTCGCAGTGCAGCTTGTGACTGCCGGCTTGTTGCTGACCACGTTGTCCTGGCTCACCGGCGAGGCCGCAAGCGTTCGGCTGGCGGATGTTCCGGCTCGTGCTTGGGCGGCGCTGGCGTTCCTGACCATCGTCAGCACATTGCTCGGCTACGGCGTATTCAGTTGGGTTAACCAGACTGTCTCCCCCACGCTGGCGAACAGCTACAATTACGTCGCGCCGGTCATCACCCTTGTGCTCGCGTCGCTGTTCCTTGGCGAACGGCTGAACTGGTCCAAGGCCGCCGCCGCCGCCGTCGCGTTGGGAGGCGTGGCGCTGATGGTGAGCGGCAAGGCTTCCAGCCGTCCGGAAGCGGCATGACGCCGTTCAGTGTCGCTTGGAGCGATGCCGCACTCGACGGCCTGCGCGCGCGCATTCGCGCCTACCGCTTCCCCAACGCCCCCGAGGACGCCGGCTGGCGCTATGGCTGCGACCCGGCGTTCCTGCGCGCCTTGTGCGCCTACTGGGCGGACGGCTTCGACATGCGCGGGGCCGAGGCATTGCTCAACCGCTACCCGCAGGTGACCCACCGTGTGGAGGGCATCGACCTCCATGCGATGCACGTCGTCGGGGAAGCCGGCGGGCGGCGTCCGCTGCTGCTGACCCACGGATGGCCGGGCTCGGTGTTCGAGTTCTGGGAGATAGTCGAGCCGCTGGCGTTTCCGTCCCGCTTCGGAGGACGACCGGACGACGCGTTCGACCTGGTCATCCCGTCGCTGCCCGGCTTCGGGTTCTCCGGAAAGCCACGCACGCCAATTGGCGCCCGCACGACGGCGCGCCTGTTCGACACGTTGATGCGGGAGGGCTTCGGCTATCCCCGCTATTTCGCTCAGGGCGGGGATTGGGGCGCGGCGGTCACGGCCTGGCTCGCGCTGGAGCACGCCGGGTCGGTGTGGAGCATCCATCTTAACTCGGTGCTGGTGATGCCAGCTGGCGAGCCGCACACCGAGGAGGAGAAGGCTTGGCGCAGCACCCGCGCCGCCGCTGAGGAAGCGCTTGGCGGCTACCAGGTGCTGCAACGGACCCGGCCGCAATCGCTCGCCTACGCCATGGTGGACAACCCGGTCGCGCAGGCCGCCTGGATCGTTGAACGCCTGCACGACTGGGCGGACCTGCGGGAGCGCCCGTTCGACGCGGTGTTCACGCGTGACCAGATCCTGACGGAGGTAATGATCTACGTGATGAACGACGCCTTCCTGACGGCAAGCTGGTTCTACGCGGCGGCGCCGGCTGAAGGTGTGAACCTCATGCCGGAGGGGCGACGAGTACGCATTCCGACAGCCGTGGCGGCGCACCCGGATCCGCGCGCGCCGTTTCCGCCGCGCTCGTGGGTGGAACGGGGCTACGACGTCGTGCGCTGGACCGACCTGCCGGGCGGCGGGCATTTCGTCGCGATGGAGGTCCCGGACCTGTTCGTGGCGGACGTGCGGGCGTGGGCTCGCGGCATCCCAGCTCACTGAGTGCCGCCAGCTATGCACGCTCACCATATGAGCGGGGCGTACCAGTATTTTCTTGTCCAGGTGTGATCTGCTTCCCCGATGAGCGAGACGCCGTCATTGTAGATGCGCCCGTTCCAGTCCAGGTGCAGGCACTTGCCTTTCATGATCCCAACCTGTGGATCGAAACGCCTTTGGGCAGATCATCCGTCTTCGACTCTGACGACGCGGAAATAGAAAGCGGCTGGCGGATCTGCGCCAGCCGCCCTGCCCCGCTTCTTTATTCTTGATAACGTATAGCGTTTTTCGCTTGGCGGCGCGGCGCACAGATCTTTGCGGGTGGATTTCGCGGATGGAACGCGCGCCGGTGAGCGAAAAACGGGTTGGACTAAACCGCTCCCCCCCGTCGCCAGGGTTATGGGCGTTGAATGCCCCCGGACGTTTGCTGGTGGGGCGCCGGGGCATCCCGGGTAGCGGTCTGAAGCCATTGGCCGTGCCAACCAAACTTTCGAGCGGTCAGCGTAGCCTGGATCTGACTATTTGGCCCTCGCGCCGGAGCGTCGATGGCGCTGGCGGCGCAAGCGTCCCCGCCCCGGCCTGGCGGGCGCTTCGGGCTTGCGCGGTTGGACCGTCGCTCCTGGGTCACGATGTGTCCGGAACCGGCAGGCAGACCGTGGGCCGCATGATGCTGTCGATCACCACCATGGTGCCGGCGTGACAGTGCGGACATTGCCGCAATGACCGCCCGGTCAACGCCTCGAACCGCTCGCGGTAGTCACCGGTAGGTTCGGCCGGTGCGGCTGGTGCCATCCTGAGCAGCTCCCGGCAGCGCTTGAGTTTCCGCGCCCGGTGGCAGTTGCCGAGGAAGCCGTAGTAGCGGATGCGATGGAACCCATCCGGCAGCACATGGATCAGGAAACGGCGGATGAACTCCGCGCCATCGAGCGTCATCGTCTTCTGGCGGTTGCCGTCTCGGTAATCCTTCCAGCGGAAGCGGACCTTGCCGTTGTCCATGGACAGCAGCCGGTTGTTGGAGATGGCAACACGGTGAGTGTAGCGTCCGACATAGTCGAGGACCTGGGCTGGCCCGGCGAAAGGCCGCTTAGCGTAGACCACCCACTCGGTGTTCCAAACTGGCGCCAGATGCCGCCGGAACGCGGCTGGTTCATGAAGGTGGCGGTACGCGGCGAAGAATTGCAGCTCACTGGCGGCGAAGGCCCTTTCCAGATAGTGCAGGAACAAGCCTCGAAACATTCGCGAGAGCACTGTGACCGGCAGGAAGAACCCCGGCCGGCAGGCTATCCAGCTTTCACCGTCC
>DATATI010000035.1 GCA_036268875.1 Polyangia bacterium
TCAGGGCAGTATATCGCCGGCGTGGTCTGGCCGACGGTCTTCCAGCGCGGCATGGACGCCTTCGGTTGGCAGGCGACAATGGTCGGGTTCGCCATCGTGATCGCCGCGGCGATCGTGCCGTTGGCGCTCCTGTTGCGCCCGCCCCCGCCGCCGGTCCGGACGGAAGGCTCGGCGGCCCATCTGCACCGCCGCGCCCAGGCCCTCCGGTTGCAACCAAATCTGGTTCAGGCACTGCTCTGCGCGGCATCGTTCCTGTGCTGCGTGCCGATGGCAATGCCCGCGGGGCATCTCGTGGCGTTCTGCAGCGACCTCGGCATCCCGGCGGCCCAAGGGGCGGCGATGCTATCGGTGCTGCTTGGTTGCGCCTTTGTCAGCCGGGTGTTCTGGGGGTGGCTGACAGACCGGATCGGCGGGCTCGCCGCGGTATTCGCCGGCTCCGCTTGCCAAGCGCTGGCGATCGCGGCGTTTACGGTGACCCAGAGCGAGGCTGGCCTGTTTGCCGTCTCGGCCGCGTACGGGCTCGGGTTCAGCGGCATCATCCCGGCTTATGTCGTGGCGATCCGGGACCTCTTCCCGTCAGCCGAGGCGTCCTGGCGGGTGCCCACTTTATTGTTCACCGGCATGTCCGGCATGGCGTTCGGCGGCTGGTTCGCCGGCGCGCTCTATGACCATTTCGGCTTCTACGCGCCGGCCTTCGCCGCCGGCGCGCTTTTCAATCTTGCCAACCTCCTGGTGATCGGGTTCCTCGTCGCGCGCCAGGCGCGCCAATCGCGCCTACCGGCAGTCTCCCACGCTTAATTAGTCTCCAACCCAATGGATGACGTAGCAAGGGGAAGGGAATGTCATGACAGACCGGACCGGTGGCGTAAGCTCCCACCTGCGAGGGAAAACCGGCGCGGGGAAGCGGCACGCCTGTGCATTCGCCGCAGCACTAGCGGTCTCGGTAACGGGCGGAACGGGCGGCGCCGCCACGCTCGACCACGCGCCGTACGGCGCGACGCAAGGCGGGCAGGCGGTCGAGATCTTCACGATGACCAACGGCCACGGCCTGCGCGTCCGTTTCCTGAGCTTCGGCGGCGTGATCACCGAAATCGACGTGCCCGACCGCACCGGCCGGCTCGATGACGTCGTGCTTGGCCTCAACGATTTGCGGGAATATGAGACGCTCCCCGGCCATTTCGGCGCAATCACCGGCCGCTACGCGAACCGTATTGGCGGTGCGCAGTTCACGCTGAACGGCCAGACCTATCACCTGATCGCCAACAATGGTTCCAATACGCTGCATGGCGGGCCCAATGCGCTCGATCGTCAGGTTTGGACAGTAACGCCGGTGACCGTGCCTGACGGGGTCGCGGCGACGCTCAGCTATGTCAGCCCGGATGGCGATCAGAACTTTCCCGGCACACTGACGACGCACGTCACTTATACGTTGACCAACGACGATGTTCTGCAGATCGTCTACATCGCGAGCACCGACAAGGATACGGTGGTCAATTTCACCAACCACTCCTATTTCAACCTGGCCGGCAACGGCTCCGGTTCGGTCTCAGATCATACATTGCTGGTGAATGCCGACCGCTACACCCCGACCGGACCCGATCAGATCCCCACCGGAGAGATCGCGCCGGTCCAAGGCACGCCGCTCGACTTTAGCCAGATGATGCCGATCGGCGCACGGCTGCACAGCGCGTTTCAGCAGATGGTCTATGCACACGGCTACGACCACAATTTCGTGCTGAACAAAGGCCCCGGCGACGGCGTCACGTTTGCCGCGCGCGGCTATGACCCGCGCACCGGCCGCGTCATCGACTGTTTCACCACCGAGCCGGGGGTGCAGGTCTACACCAGCAACGGCATGAACGGCTCGCTCGTCGGGTCGTCAGGCACGACATATCGCCAGACCGAAGGGTTCACGCTCGAGACGCAGCATTTCCCGGACAGCCCCAACAAACCGAATTT
>DATATI010000037.1 GCA_036268875.1 Polyangia bacterium
ACCCGCGCCGCGCTCCTCTCGTTCCAGTGTTTTCGCGTCAGGTCAGCAGCGAGCAGGCGGTTTGTACGCATGCCCGCGAGTCTCGCCGCTCCGCGCCCGGCCCGCCCTGCCAATCAAACTGCGCTCCAGCGGACGGACACGTGCGTACCGCTGCCGCCAAACTCGAGCTCGGGCTCGGCCAGGACGCGCAGCTTCATTCGTCCGCACCCTGCGCCGTGAACGGCAGCATCAAATTGCCATCCGGCTCTTCGTCGCCATCGGCGGGCGCTTCCGGGTCCCGCGCTGACCAGCCGGCGTCATCAATCCCGACCGGCGACACGAAGGTGGGCATCTCGGGCCAGAGCACGACCGAAATAACCGGCGCGCTGGTGAAGATCAATTGAGCGCCGCTAACGGCGCTTTTGGCAACGAGCTGACGTGAACAACTACAACTTGATCAGTATCGTGATGGCCGTCGTCATTCTGGGCGGCGGCTATGTGTATTACGGGCGCCACCGGCGCGACGTTGAACGCAACCTGATGGAGGCGCAGTCGGCCGCCCGAGAGAAAGAACGATCTCCAGCGAGCAAATCGCGCGTGCCTCTGCCCTTTGTGCTGCTGTTGGTCGGGGTGTGCCTGGCTTTGTTTTTCGGCTATCCGCAGTTCGAGGCGATGTGGCAAGCGCGCCACCCAGCGGTCAAGGAACACCTGGCCGAGCTGATCCAGGTCGCGGCCAAGCAGTTGGACTGCCCCGCCGACGCGGTGAAAATCACCGCCGAGGGAGCGATGCAGGTTGGTTTTGAGAGCATTCTCGAACGTGACAAAGCGGAGCCGTTCCTGCGGGAATCACTCCAGGACGCTGAGTTTGAATTGATTGGTCCGCCGAGTACTGCGGACGAAAGACCGTAACTAGCGCCCGCAACCTCCAGGGGGTTTCGGTCAAGGGGTGTACGGTGGTTGAACAGGGTAGCGACTGTACCCAAGAAAGGTACTTTGGTACCTAACTACCAGAAAAGCTTGAGCAATTCTGCGGAAGGACCTGTTTGTCAACTTACCAGGCGTTTCGTTGAGCGGCCGTCAATTGTCAACTTACCAGGCGTTGCGGGTCAACTTACCAGGCTAGTCGTTGACAGCAGGGTCAACTTACCAGGCGTTTCGTTGACAACGATTGTCAACTTACCAGGTGTTGCACTATCCATCCCATCCGGTGATCCGGAGATCCCATGGACCAGAGAACGTAAGTCAACCGAGCGAAGCCGCCGGTCGACTTGCCGCTTCGCTGCGATCTGGTTACTCCGCACCCGGAACCGGACCGGCCTCGCAGGCTCGGCCTCTGACCGTGGCCACGGTGGAACTGATAATGAACCTGACAAGCCCCCGGCAGGGATCTCGTTAGATCTGATAATGGCCTTCGGCAATCCGGCAGGGTCCGTCAGTTTCATATCGGCCTTCGCCAGGTGACCGGGGTCCCGGCGGGGATCTTGTCAGTCGCGATAGAGGCCTTCGGCCAGGCCTCCGATGGCGCGCGCATCGCGCGCCCATGATGGCCACAGAAGGCCTCTAGGATTTTTGTAGCAATTAAGAAACAAGGTCAATCGACCTTGGACCCCGTCAGGGACCGTCCGACCTGTCAGGAACGAGCTTAGGCGCCTTCGGCAAGGTCAGCGGGTCTGCCCGCCCGAACCGAGATGATTGCGGCCGCGCCGGATTGCGTCCGATAAAAATCGGCGCATTTTATATGGTCTATTCAGAAAGTCAAGCCTGTGGTAGGATATAACTCGCCTCACAGAACGATAAGTGAAAAAGTTTTGTCAGTGAGGCAAACACAATCCTTCTCATGACGGCGATTCATCATATCCATCTAACCCGGCGGTCTGACCCCCGCCGGGCCATCCCCGCCGCCGCCGTCCGGCGCGGGGTGGGTTCTTCGCAGATTAGTCACCGCGAAGCAGGGTCAGAGAACAACGAAGGTGGCAACGCAACTTTGGACAAAGACCTGGACTGACACCTATTACGACCAGATCCCGAGGGAGCTGGCCGGCTGGCTAACCAGGAGAGACGGCGGCGGTCTGACGCGATTTCAGAAGGACGTCCTAGTCGTCCTGATGAACATGCCGCGCGGTGTGGACTGGCGCGGTCCCGACCAGGTTTTTATCTCGCTGGAAGATCTAGCCGAGAAGCTAGGCACCTCCCGCCAAAACGCTGGCGTCCAGGTCCAGAAGTTAATCGCCAAAGAGTGGGTCACGATTGACCAGAAGGGAAACAAGCACGGTGTCGCCACGACTTACGGCATCGCCGGGGCTTTGACCAAGATCGAAGCCGTGACGCCCACCACCAAGCGCGGCCATCGCCACGACAGCAGCAATGACGATTCTCCTCGATCGGTGACACCGGCACCGGTCACGACACCGACGCACAAAGATCCCAGCGTTGACGAGGCTTTTAACAAGGCATGGGCGCTGTGGCCGCACCCAACGACGGCGGTCAAGAACCCTGCCGGTTTGAAGTCGGCAGCAAAGAAGGCCTTCAACGACTACGTCGCCGCCGGGATCCCAGAGGCGCTTCACCTCGCAGAATGGCAGGCCGGTCGCATGAAAGATTTTCGCGACAAGGGCAAGCCGGAGAAACGTCGAGGGTTCATCGATATGTATTCTACCGAAGCGATAAATCAGCGGGACGCCAGCCACGCCGCCGTGCGAGAGACGCCGAAAGCGGCACCAATGGTAGCGCCCGTAACGACAACCAAGGCGGCGCCGATTCCCACGACGGCCACCATTTCGGCGCCGGTGCCGGCACCTGTCAAGGTCGTGGAGACGCCCCTAGCGTCGGCACCACAGTCCGACCGAGCGCCTGTCGCACCGACCGCAACCCCGGCCCCCAAACCCGAGGCGCCGGCCCGTGTCCTCGCTATCAAAATGGTACAGGACCTCAACTATCCGACCTACGAAGGTAACGGTCGGCTGGTTTATCTTATTGAACATCGTTCGTGGGAGGATGTAGCGGCAGAACCCGTGGTGGTCGCCGCCAAGGTCATCGACATATCGACTCATGCCGGAGGCGTGGTACGGCGTGACGACGGCGAATGGTTGGAGGTAGCCGACTGGCTGCGCGGAGAGTGGGCGACCATCCTGGCCCCGACCGGCACCAACGCCGACGTCGAGAAGGCGGCGTAGTCGTGATGGACATCAAGCACGCCCTCGAAGCCGCCCGTCGCGGCCTCTTGCAGATCAGGGACAAGGCCGACTCTTGTCCGTGTGGCGGGCACGGCAGGGGATATGAGGGCCACGATCAGACGGCGTGCGCCCGAACGATCGCGACGAGGTCCTGGCTGAGGTGGGCGACGCCTTCGACAGCAGCCTGGCGATCTATGACGGGCTGGTCGGCGACGGGACAGAGGTCGTGTCATGAAGCCCGCTGAGAGGATCTCCCTGCCGACCGGCGCTGAGGTGATCTTCTTCGGCTTCTGTCCGGACCCAGCCTCCGGTCTCCGCGCCGAGGTGGAGGCGCTACGTGCCGCGATCGTCGACCTGAAGGCCGCCGCGGGCCCGCTGCTGGTCTCGGTCGAAGAGGCGGCGAGGCGTCTCAGCATCAGCAAGCAGACCGTCAGGAGGCGTGTAGTTGACGGATCGCTCCCCTCGAAGCGGGTCGGTCGCCGCGTCCTGGTAGACCTGTCGCCAGGCCTGGACGCCAAAGCCGCTGGGCTGGCCGCGCGTCGAGCTATGGGCCGACGCTGATCAGCCCGCCAGCTTGATGTCCGCTGCCGCCGCCACCGCCGGGGCCAGCTCGTCCCGCAGGTGGGCGTACCGCTGGGTCACGACGACGCTGGAGTGGCCCAAGATCTTCGACAGCTGGTAGATGTCCAAGCCGGCCAGAACCCAGAGGCTGCCGAAGGTGTGGCGGGTGGCATCGTAGAGCTTCATGGCCGGCAGTTTCAGCCCAGCCAGGACCGTCGCCAGCTCGTGGCCCACGGTGGACGGCGCAAGATAGCGCCGTTTCCCACCGCTGCGGATCGGAGTCGCTAGCAGGTCCCCGTTGGGGTCGGCGGCCCGGGCGGCCTTGAGGACCTTGAGCAGGCCCGGCATGATCGGCACCGTTCGCGCCTTACCCGACTTCGGGACCGAGGCGCTGCCGTGACGGACCTGCTGACGGACAACCAGCTTGGCGCCGACAAGATCAACATCCGACCACCGCAGGCCCACCGCCTCGCCGGGCCGCAAGCCGGCCAGGGCGCCCAGAGCGAAGGCCGTCGCGATCCCAGCCTTCCACTTCGGCAGGGCGGCCAGCCCGCGGTAGACAGAGACGACGTCCGCCTTGGACGACAGGAAGGCGGCGTCCTCCGGCCGGGCCTTGGGACGAAGGGCTTCTTTCTGCTTGCGGGTCATGCCGCGGAGGTAGGCGGCGACGGGGTTGGTCACAACATGGCCCTGAGCGACCGCCCACCGGTAGAAGGCACTAGCCAGGTAGAGTACCCGCTGGCAGCTGGGGCCTGACAGGGCCTCCCTGGCCTTGGTGGCGTCGGAGTGGGGGACGCCGGCCCTGCAGGCCGCGGAGATGCTGTCGAGCAGGGCAGGATCAACAGAGTCGATCCTGCGGGACTCCAGCCAGGGGGCCAGATGGCGATCCCACCGGGTTTCATCGTCCGCGGCGTTGCGGTGGCCGTCTGCCCTGCGGGCGGCTTTCCAGTCCTCGACGACCTCCCGGACCAGCACGGCGGCCGCCTTATCCCCTTCGGGGATGCCTGGCCGGCCCTGCTGGATCTGGTAGGCGATCGACGCTCTGACCGCCTCGGCATCCGCTTGCCTTATGAAGCCACCTTCGTAGCGTCGCTTACTGTTTTCGACCCAGCGGACTGCCCAGGTCTTCCCCTGGCGAACCAGCGTTCCCGTGCCTTTCGTGGCCCTTCGTAGCTTGCCCATCGGACGGATAGTACCGACATAAGGCAGACATTTGCAAAACCATGATAACAACATACTGTAATCATTTTACTATTTCTGCTATCGTCCAGGTTTCGTAAACCGTAGGTCCTCGGTTCAATCCCGAGCACCGGCTCCGGTTGCCCCCGGGCCCCGCGCCGAAGCGGGCGAAGTGGTTTACGATGCGGCATGATCGCGAGGCGTTCGCTGCTGCTTTTCACAGCCGCCGCCCTGGTCGCCGCCGGTTGCATCGGCAAGGCGTCGACGGGAAATGCCGGCAACGCTGGTCAGTGCATGGTCAACGCGGACTGCGCGCTGGGACAGACCTGCGTGACCGGCCTGTGCGTGATGCCGGGTGTTTCAGGCGCCGGTGACAGGTGCACGGTCACCCGCGATTGTGGGCCCAATCTGTTTTGCGGGCCGGCCGGACGGTGCGCGCCCAGCGGCACGCAAGCCGAGGGCGGCGCCTGCACCTCCGATGCGTCCTGCCAATCTCCGTTGCGCTGCAACCAGGACGGTTTCTTCGGCACCTGCGCCATACCCGGAAGCGGCGAGGTGAACGCCGCGTGCACCGTCGGCGCCGACTGCATCGCCGGTCTGTTTTGCGGCGGTGGCAAGACATGTCAGCCGCTGGCCGTTGCCTTTCCGCCCTTTGCTGGCGTGGTCTGCGGCGACGAAGGGCCGTTCCGCGTCTACTTCGAGGTGCCGCGGGCCGGCCGCCCGCCGGCGGATTTTTATCGTCTGCCGTTCCCTAACGACATCCGGGTCAGCGGCGGCCAGCTGAACCTGACAGATTTTCCACGCCCTGGCCCGACGGCGCTGGGGGTTGATCTGGTTCAGCTGTACGTCGACGACTGGACCGCCGACTTTGACGGCTTCAGCGCCATCGCGCCGGTGCTGTTTCGTTTCTCCGACGAGATGGACTTCACCACCGCGACCGGTGATTCGGTGCTGTACATCGATCTGTCGTCCGGGCCGACGCAAGGCCAGCAGCTGGGACGGACCTGGAACTTCACCCCCTCGGCCGGGAAGTACATCTGTCGGAATCATTTCGCCCTGACGAACACCGCCTCTGAACCGCTTTTGCCCGGGCACACGTACGGGGCGATCCTGACGACGGCGATCAAATCAAAGACCGGCCAGACGGTCCGCGCCGATGGCGACATGGCGGCGCTGCTGGCCGTCACCGCGCCCGGCGATCCGGCGCTGATCGCGGCGTGGACGGCCTATCAGCCGTTGCGTGATTGGTTGAAAGGCAAAGGCGCCGCCGCACCGACCGTCGCTGCCGCGGCGGTCTTCACCGTGCAAAACGGCCCGGCGCATTTTCAGCGGGTGGCAGCGGCGGTGGCGCAGCAGCCGGCCCCGGCGCTGTCGGCGTTGACCCTTTGCGACGGCCACAACAAATCGCCGTGCGATGACGGCACGCCGGCGCGCGCCTGCCCGGCGGCGCCCGCCGCCGCCTTCGACGAGATTCACGGCAAGGTGCGCCTGCCGATCTTTCAAAAAGGAACCGAGCCCTACGACACCTCCGATCAGGGCGGCGCCATCCCCGAAGCGGCCGGTGGCGCGGTGGTGCCGGCGACAACCGAGGACGTCTGTTTTGCGCTGGCGGTCCCGCACGGCGCCGCCATGCCGGTGACCGGGTGGCCGCTGACGGTTCATTCGCACGGCACCGGCGGCTCGTTTCGTTCGGCGGTAAGCGACGGGATCGCCGGCAAGCTGGTGGCGGCGGCGCGGCCAGGCGCGGTGTTTTGCTTCGACGCGGTCGAGCACGGCGCGCGGCGCGGCGCCTCGAGCAAGAGCCCCGACGATCTGGTCTTCAATCCGCTGAACCCGCGCGCCGCCCGAGACAACGTCCTGCAAGGCGCCGCCGATATTTTGTCGGCGCTGCGCGTGGCGGGCGTGGCGATCGACGCCGCCGCGTCGCCGACCAAAGCGGCGATCAAATTCGATCCCGCCGCGGTGACGTTCTTCGGCCATTCGCAGGGCAGCACGGCGGGAGCGCTGGCGATGGCGTTTTCGGACGCGGCGGCGGCGGTGGTGTTCTCGGGCGCCGGTGCGCACCTGACCGAATCGCTGCTGCACAAGAGCAATCCCGTCAACATCGGCGCCGGCCTGACCTATCTGCTGGGCGAAGAGTTGGCCGAAGACCATCCGGTGATGGTGCTGTTCCAGAGCTTCTTCGATCGCTCGGATCCTCTGAACTACAACCCGCTGATTCTCCGCCAGCCGCCGCCCGGCGTCGGGTCAAAGAACGTCTTCATGTCGTGGGGCACCAGCGACACGTACACGCCGCAAGAGACGCTGACCGCCAACGCGCTTTCGCTGGGCATCCCGCCGGTCAATCCCGTGCTGCAAACGTACGACCTGGCCGGCGTCGCCCGGCCAGTGACGGCGAACATCGCCGCCGGCGATGGCAAGCAACGAACCGCCGCCGTGTTTCAATACAGCCCGGCCACCGGCGCCGGCGCCTACGACGGCCACTTCGTGGCCCTGCAAAATGCCGCGGCGATCAGCGACTGGGCGGCATTCCTTTCATCGGCGCTGGCCAGCGGCACGCCGACGGTTCCCTGACGGACCAGCGCTGATCGCGGGAAGGGTAGGTTCCGACGATGGCGTCGAGCGTAGGCCGGCTTTGCCGGCCGTAGCTCATCGCGGGAGGTTCGGAACCCGTTGAGGTTTCCGATTAAGAAGACGACACAATCCCGATGATGCGGCCGGGTTTGTAGATGAACTTCTTGATCGCCCGGCCCTCCAGGTGCTTGGCCACGTTGGCCACGCCCAGCGCCGCCGAGCGCGCTTCGCCTTCGCTGGCGTCGCGGGCGATCTCCACGCTGCCGCGCACCTTGCCGTCGACCTGCACGCCCAGCGTGACCAGCGCATCTTGGGTCAACGCCTCGTCGAAGGTCGGCCACGACGCCTGAATCAAGAAACCGGACTGTCCCAGTTTCTCCCACGCTTCATCGCCGAGGTGAGGCGCATATGGGCCGACCAGCCTGACCAACGTCAGAAGGTCCTCGCGCGTGGCCCCGTCGGCGGTCAGCGCGTTCACGTACTCCATCATCGCTGCCACCGCGGTGTTGAACTGCATCCTCTCGAGATCGGCGGTCACCCGCTTGATGGTCTTGTGGCGCAAAATGAGATGCCGGTCGTCCTTGGGCGCCACCGCCGGCTCCCACCCCTCGACCAACCGCCAAACCCGTTTCAAGAAACGATTCACCCCTTCGATGGCCCGCGGGTCCCAGGGCTTCGGCAGCTCGAACTCACCCATGAACATTTCGTAGAGGCGCATAACGTCGGCGCCGTAGGCGCGGATGACGTCGTCGGGGTTGACGCCGTTCATCTTCGATTTGGCCATCTTCTCGACGGTGACCTTCAAGGGCTCGTCGCTCTCGCGCAGGAAAGCCTGCTCGCCGCGAAAGTCGATCTCCGCCGGTTCGTGATAGCGGCCCAGGCTGTCCTGATACGAATAGGCCAGCACGGTGCCCTGGTGGCGCAGCTTCTTGAACGGCTCCTTGGTGCTGACCAGGCCCATGTCGTAAAGCACCTTGTGCCAGAAGCGCGCGTACAGCAGGTGCAGCACGGCGTGCTCGGCGCCGCCGACGTAAAGGTCGACCGCCATCCATTGTTTTTCTTTCGCCGCGTCGAAGGCGGCGTCGTCGTTGCCCGGATCGAGGTAACGCAGGTAATACCAGCACGACCCCGCCCATTGCGGCATGGTGTTGGTCTCTCGCTTGGCCGGTCCGCCACAACTGGGGCAGGAGGTGTTCACCCAGTCGTCGATGGCGGCCAGCGGTGATTCGCCGGTTCCGGTCGGCGCGTACCGTTCGACGTCGGGCAAGCGCACCGGCAGCTGTGATTCCGGCACCGCCACCGCGCCGTGAATCGGGCAATGCACAAGAGGGATCGGCTCGCCCCAGTAACGCTGGCGCGAGAAGACCCAGTCGCGCAGGCGGTAGCTGACCGTGCCCTTGCCGACGCCGCGCGCTTCGAGATCGGCGGTGATTTTCTTTTTCGCCTCCGCGGTGGTGAGGGCATCGAGCGGTCCAGAGTTGACGGCGATCCCGTCGCCGACGAACGCCTGTTCCAGATCGGGCGTCGTTCCATCGACGGGCCGCACCACCTGCACCATCGCCAGGCCGAACTTGCTGGCGAAGGCAAAGTCGCGCTCGTCGTGCGCCGGCACGGCCATGATGGCGCCGGTGCCGTAGCTGGCCAAGACATAGTCGGCGATCCAGATCGGGATCGACTGGCCGTTCACCGGATTGGTGGCGGTGGCGCCGGTGAAGACGCCGGTCTTGTCCTTGCCGAGGTCGGTGCGCTCGAGATCGCTTTTGTACCGCGCCTCGGTTTGATAGCGGGCGACGGCTTCCTTCTGGGCCGCCGTGGTCAGCTCGCCCACCAGCGGGTGCTCGGGTGCCAGCACCATGTACGTGGCGCCGTACAGTGTATCGGGGCGGGTGGTGAACACGCGCAGCTCGCGGCCGGCCACCGGCGTAGCGGTGTGGAACACCACCTCGGCGCCTTCGCTGCGACCGATCCAGTTGCGCTGCATGGCCAGCGTCGATTCGGGCCAGTCGACTTCGGCCAGATCCTTCAGCAAACGATCGGCATAGCGGGTGATGCGCAACATCCACTGCCGCATGTCCTTGCGCTCGACCACCGATCCGCAGCGTTCGCAGCGGCCCTGGCTGACCTCTTCGTTGGCCAGGCCCGTCTTGCAGGACGGACACCAGTTGATCGGGATGACTCCTTCGAAGGCGAGATCACGCTTGAAGAGCTGCAGGAAGATCCACTGCGTCCAACGCACGTACCCCGGGTCGGTGGTGTTGACCTCGCGATCCCAGTCGTAGGCGAAGCCGACAGCGTCGATCTGACGGCGAAAGTTGGCGATCGACTGCTCGGTGGTGATGCGCGGGTGGATGCCATGCTTGATGGCGTAGTTTTCCGCCGGCAACCCGAAGGCGTCCCAGCCCATCGGGTGCAGGACGTTCCAGCCCTGCATGCGCTTCCAGCGCGTGATGATGTCGGTGGCGGTGTAGCCCTCGCAATGGCCGACGTGCAGGCCGGCGCCCGACGGATAGGGGAACATGTCCAGCGCATAGAACTTGGGGCGCGTCGGATCGTTCGGCGTCTTGTGCAGACCGGCGTCCTTCCAGCGCGCCTGCCATTTGGGTTCGACGGTGCGGTGTTCGTAAGGCATGAGCCGGATAGTTTACACCGCCATGCAAGCGGCCGGCGCGCAGCCCGGCGCGATCGTACGTACCCGTCAGTGACCCGAACCGTCGGAGACCGCGCCACCGTCGGGCAGCGGCGCGGGCGGCAACGGCAGCCCCAGCATCTCGCGGCGCTGGCGGTACAGCGGCTCGCCGTACAGCAGCTCGGACAGGCAGACGTGATAGGGCAGGTAGAAGAGCTTGCGGTTGATGATCATCTCCGCATCTCGTTCGGTGACCACCCGCCGCACGCCGGCCTTCTCGGTCCAGGAGACTTCAAGCTCGATTTTCTTGGCGGTGGTCACTTCGTCGGGCAATCGCTTCCAGTTTTCGTGCAACACCCGGCGCAGGTTCTTCAGCTGGAAATCACCGCTGAAGGCCATCAGCGCCTTGCCCCCGTGCACCGGGTGCTTGGCATCATTTTCCAGCTCGACCGCGCTGACCAGCATCGGTGGCTTGGCCGCTTTTACCTCCAGCGCATCGAAGTAGCCTTGCAGCCCGCACAGGTCGTCGAACCCGATCTGACCGGGCGGGATGGCGCTGAGATCCCGCTGGATGCCGACCCCGCAGGCCAGGATCGCGGTTCCGGAAATCAGGGCACAGGCGACTATCAGGCGTTCGATGCGACGATGGACCATGCGCGCTCGGCAAATTACGGAACGTTTTAAAGCCTGTAAACAAATTGCCCGTTTTTTTTGAGCCGTTTGCCCCCTCACACTTTATCTTGCAAATTCGAGCATCCTCGCCCACGTTAACGCCTGTTCGGGACCGGAACGCTTATCCCTCGTGATGATTGGCCCCTTCGTAAATTTTCTGGCCCAAAATCGGCGGGGCCTGTTCGCCAAGTTGCACGAATTTCTTAACCAAAAGGACCGAACGATGTTCAATAACATTTGCAATACTCACGAGGCGGCCTAAATTGTCCACCGATTTGCGGGAATAAAGGAGCCATGAAAACGTTGCGCCACCCTCCGTCTCGGGAGCTTTGGAAGTTTTGTATGGAGCGCCTGCGGGAACTCCGGGGTATTGACACGCGCGAGCGCGATCTAGCCAACATTCTTGGCTTCGAGCATTCCCGCGCCGTCAGGTGGAAAGAGGGCCAGATGTACGTCGATCGGGCGGAGTATCTGGTCCGCCTCGCCGACGCGTTGGACGTCGACACCATGATGCTGATTGCGCTGGCGTGCGGGACGCTGACGTCCGAGCAGGCGCACCGGCAGCTCGGTCGCGCGGGCAAGACGGACGAAGTCTCGCGCAAGCGCGCCAAGGGTGGCGGAGGAGCCGGCTTACCCAAGCTGGAGGCCGCCGACATAACCGCGGACGCCGCGCAATTCGCCGTCGATCCCGCGCGGGTCGAGAGCGCTACTCGCGGCCTGGTCCTGCTCATTGCCGCCGCCGGCGAAGGCCGTCCGGATCTGACCACGGTCTTGAGCCGGCACGCCGACCTGGGTGGCCTGGTCGCCACCAATGTCGCCAGTGGACTGATGCTGGCCGAGCGCTATCGCCCGGAGCTGATCTTCCTGGACCTGGGCGTGGCGGGGGCGAATGCCTTCGAGGCTTGCCGGGTTTTGTCGGGATTGACCAGCCGTTCGCAGCGACGGTGCCGCGTGGTGGCCGGGACGTCGGTCATGACCGACACCATCGAAAAGCCGGCCCTGATGGCCGGCGCCGCCAACGTGACCTTGTTTCCGTTCGCCGCCGGTCTTTACCAGAGCGAGCTTGATCGCCTGGAAGAGCGCCTGGGCCCGCGCAAAGTCGCGCGTCGTTAGATCGGGACCCTCAAAGGGTCCCGCGCCCCCGCGATGGGCTCCGCCGGTGAAGCCGGCTGCGCCCACGCGTCGTTAGATCGGGACCCTCAAAGGGTCCCGCGCCCCCCGCGATGGGCTCCGCCGGCGAAGCCGGCTGCGCCCACGCGATGGTCGGGCACCACATCGACTTGCCCGCGGCGGCAGGGCAGTGTTAGAGGCACGGAAGCGCATGGACATCAGCGTCATCCTTCCGATCTACAACGAGCGGGAAAACATCGCGCCCTTGCTGGACGAGCTTGAGGGCGTGCTGCGGGGGCTGGGCAAGGCATACGAGATCATCGCCGTCGACGACGGCAGCCGCGACGGCAGCGGCGCCTTGCTGCGCACCGAGGCCGAGCGCCGCCCGGCCCTGCGGGTGATCCTGTTTCGTGGCAACGCCGGGCAGACCGCCGCCTTCGACGCCGGCTTTCGCGCCGCCAGCGGCAACGTGGTCATCACCATGGACGCCGACCTGCAGAACGATCCGCATGACATCCCGGCGCTGATCGCCAAGCTGGACGAAGGTTATGACTTCGTCACCGGCTGGCGAAAGCATCGGCAGGACGGAATGCTCCTGCGCAAGGTGCCTTCGCGCATCGCGAACTGGATCATTCGTCGCATCACCGGCACGCCCATTCATGACCTTGGCTGCTCGCTCAAGGTCTATCGCAAACACCTGACCGACGAGATGCGCCTTTACGGCGAGATGCACCGGTTCATCTCGGTCATCGCCAGCAGCATGGGCGCGCGGGTGGGCGAGGTGGTGGTGAACCACCGCCCGCGCCGGGCGGGCAAATCCAAGTACGGCCTCAAGCGTACCGTGAAAGTGATGCTGGATCTGATCACAGTGTGGTTCATGCGCCGGTACCTGACCAAGCCCATCTATCTGTTCGGGGGCCTGGGCGCGACCATGCTGCTGGTGGGAGCAGCCGTGTCGGCCTACGTCCTGTGGGAAAAGCTGGATCAGGGCATCTGGGTCCATCGCAACCCGCTGTTCATGATCGGCATTACCTGCTTCTTGATGGGCTTTCAGTTCCTGGCCACCGGCATCGTGGCCGAGATGATCACCCGGACGTACTTTGAATCGCAGGACAAGACCGCCTATTCGATCGGCGCCCGCATCGGCTTTCCCGTCGAGAAAAGGCCGTAAGTCGTGTGCGGCATCGCCGGCTTCGTCCAGCGCGATCCGGACGCGCGCTGCCTGGGCACCATGCTGGCGCGCATCGCCCATCGCGGGCCCGACGGCGACGGGCAGTGGGTGCGGGCGGCGCCAGGCACGGGCGGGCCATGGACGACGGCGTTTGGTCACCGTCGGCTGGCCATCATCGATCTCGCCACCGGGGCTCAGCCGATGGGCAACGAAGACGGCGGCGTGGTCATCACCTTCAACGGCGAGATCTACAACTTTCAGGCCTTACGCGCCCCGCTGGAAGCCGCCGGCCATCGGTTCGGCACGCGCAGCGACACCGAGACCATCATCCACCATTTCGAACAGCACGGCCCGGACGGCTTCGTCGATCTGAACGGGATGTTCGCCTTCGCCATCTGGGACGCGGCGGCCCGACGGCTGACGCTGGCCCGGGATCGGATGGGGATCAAACCGCTGTTTTATGGGGCGCTCCCCGACGGTGGTCTGGTGTTCGGGTCCGAGCTGACGGCGGTGCTGGCCCATCCGGCGGTGGCGCGGCGGCCCGATGTGAGCGGGCTGGTCTCGTATTTTTTCTCGGATTATTTACACCCGCCTTACACGATGGCCCGCGAGGTGCGCCAGCTTGAACCCGGGCATGTGCTGGTCTGGGAGGATGGCCGCCTGTCGCCGCCGCGACGTTTTTGGCGGGTGCCGGCGCCCGGGACGGCGGCGCCGCAGGACGAATCATCGCTGGCGGCGGCGTTGTGGACCAAGCTGGACGACGCCGTCCATCGGCAGCTGATCGCCGACGTCCCGGTGGGGGTTTTTTTGAGCGGGGGCCTTGATTCGTCGGCGGTGGCCACGCTGGCCAGCGCGCACGCGCCGGGTCGCATGAAGGCGTTTTCGATCGGCTTTGAAGCCGCCGACTTCGACGAGAGCGAGTACGCCCGGCTGATGGCCGATCGCCTGGGCGTCGAGCACGTGATCGAGACGCTGCACGAGCGCAACCTGCTGGACGTGGTCGACGAGGCGCTGGGCTTTCTGGATCAGCCACTGGCCGATCCGTCGTTCCTGCCCACCTTCTTGCTGTCGCGGCTGGCGGCCCGCCACGTGAAGGTGGTGGTCGGCGGCGACGGCGGCGACGAGCTGTGGGGCGGCTATCCCACCTACCTCGCCCATTTGTATGCGGGCGTCTATCGCCACATTCCGGCGTTCGTGCGCCAGCAGCTCATCGGGCGTGCCGTGGCGATGCTGCCGATCAACGATCGCTACCAGAGCCTGGAGTGGAAGCTGCGGCGGTTCACCGGGCGCTGGGATGACGATCCGATCGTGCGTCACCTGCGCTGGATGTCGTCGGTGGATCTGCCCGAGCTGGCGCGCGCCGTGCGCGGTGCAGCCGACGTGCGTCCGGCGACGCTGGATGCGCCGCTGCCGGACACCGACGATCAGATGCACCGCACGCTGGCGCTGGATTTCACCACGTACATGTCCGGATCGGTGTTGACCAAGGTCGATCGCGCGTCGATGGCGCACGGCCTGGAGGTGCGGCCGCCCATCCTGGACAACGAGACGGTGGACTGGGCGTTTTCGTTGCCGTCGCGGTTCAAGGTGCGCCCAGGGCAGAGCAAGTACCTGTTCAAGCGCGCCGCCCGCGGCCACGTCCCCGACGTGATCATCGATCGCAAGAAGAAAGGGTTCGGCATCCCGCTGGCCGCGTGGCTGCGCGGGCCGCTGCGCGAACGGCTGGAGAGCTTGCTGGCCTCGTCGCCGGCATGGGACGCGGGCCTGCTGGATCAGTCGGTGTTCCGGGACTGGAACCGCCAGCACCAGGCGCGCAAGGTCGATCATGCCAAGCCGCTGTGGGCGCTGCTGGTGCTGGACCATTGGTTGCGGCGCGCGTTCCAGCCGTCAGAAGTTCGGTAGGAACGACACCAGCACCACGAAGCGCGGGCGAACCACGTCGGGCGCTGCGCCGAAGCAGTCGCGCGGTCGGGTGGGGCGATTCAGCGGCACGGCAAAGTCGATGGACAAAAGCTGCTGGTAGATCCCGAAGGCGTCGTGCAGGACGCGCAAGCTGTAGCCGGCGTCGGCGTAAAGGCCGTGCCGTGACGGCGCGTAGCCGTCGCAGGTGCTGAGGGCAGCGCCGTCGGCGAACAACGTGCCGGCCAGGCCGCGTACGGTGGTGAGGGAAAACAAGTTCCAGTCCAGGTCGGTGAGGTAATCGTCGCGTAGCTGCAGGCGGGCGGTCAGTTGCGCGCGGCCGAGCAGCTCGTCGGCGGAGAAGCCGCGCAGGCCGGTGGGTCCGCTGGCGCTGACCAGCTGGCTGCGCAGCCGCAGATCGCCGAAGGTGACGTCGGCGTCGGCTTCCAGACCAAGTACGTGACCGGGAAGCAGTTCGAACAAGCGCAAGGCATCGACGGACACGGTCGCCTGCGAATAAAGCGTCCCGCTGTCCAGCGCGGTCAGACTGTAACTGGCGATGGCGTCGACGCCGACGGCGCGCCACGGATCGAAAAGGTAGTCGCGATCGTCGTGCTCGAGGCCGGTGCGCGCCGAGAACCGCCACCCGGGTTGCGGCGCTTGTCCCTGGGTGAGGCCGAACGACGGGTCGAGGCGGCCGGCCGACAGTCCGCCGAGCAGGGCGCTGGTCAGCGAGTTGCGCGTCGCTTGCGGGCCAAAGAAATGAAAATAGCTGGCGCCGACGCCGATCTCGGTCGCCTCCGAATGGAATGCCTGCAGCGTCAAGGCATGGCGCAGATCGTGAGCCGGCTTCAAAAGAAAAATCGCCGCGAAGTTGGCGGACAGCTGGGTGATGTTCAAAAGCCCGCCAAACCCGCTGTAGATGAGGCGCCAGCGCCGGGGGTCGCGGTCGTCGGTGCGTGGATCGTCCGACGGCCGCAGATCGCCGATCGCGGTTTCCACCAGCCGCCCGCGCGGATCGATCTGCACCGAGTCGAGGCCCGCCGGCAGGTCAACGTCGAAGCGATGGGTGGGCCCATCGGCCAGCCAGCTCAGCGTCTGCACGCCGCCGTGGCGATCGCGGACCGCCACCTCGACTGGCTCGCGCACGGCATCGCCTTGGCGGGCGACGTCGATTGTCACGTGGGTGCCGTGGCCGGCGGGGCGGTCCCGGGCCCGCACCGACGACAGTCGATAGTTCACCCGCGGCAGCGGACCCAGCCATTGACGCCAGAACCAATCCAGATCGGCGCCGAAGACCGCGGCCGCGGCCATTCGAAACGGCTGCCGGTCGCCCAGCGTCCGCCGGCTGAGCAGGGCCAGACGCGTCGGCCCCAGCAGATCAAGCAGCTTGCTGTAAAGAAGGCCCCCGGCCGGGCGCTGGTGCGAAAACCGTCGGACGTCGTCGCGCAGATCGTGGTCACCGCCGAGGTCGCCGAAGTAGGTGGCGGCCGACGCCACCAGCGGTGCGTACATCAATTGATCGACGGCAGGAATGAAATCCACCGGCCGCAGCAGATCGCGGGCGTATTCGATGCGCTGGAATTCTTGCCGGGTGAAGGCGTCGGTGAGGTGCGCCGCCAGCGCCGCCGCCGCCAGGTCGATGTCGTCGGGCGATTCAAAGGCGCGCAGCCGCAGATCCAGCACGGCGGTGAAGATCGCCCGCGTGAGGGCAATGCGGTGGTACTTGCGCAGGCGTTCCAGCGGGAAGATCTCGAACAGGCGCTCCGACACCAAGATCACCTGGCCGTGGACCTGGACCAGTTCGTGGCGCAGCGGCGATTCGACAAGCCACACCGCGCGGTGGTCCGGCGCGCCTGGATCGAGCAGTCCTTGGCGCTGCAGGAATTCCAGGGCGCGGCGAGCGGTGTCCAGAACCAGCCACGAGGGACGGCGGGCTTCGTGCAGAAAATGGATCGACAGGCCCGCCAGCTCGGCGTTCGACTGATAAAAGCCCCGTCGACTGGCGATCACCGTGGCGTCGGGCGCGTCCGACTGGACGGCCACCACCGGCGCCGCGCCGCCCCGCGCGCGCACGTCGCCGGCCAGTACGTCGACGCCGGTGGGCGCGCGCACCGACAGGCTGACGTCGCTGCGATCGGGGGGCGCGTCTGCTTGCCAGCCGCTCGCCGCCAGGTGCAGGGGCGTCGGGTAAAACCCGCCCATCAAGCGACAGTGGCCGCCGACGCACCCGAAGGCGCCGAAGCGCCGGGGAATCTCGGTGGCGAAATCGGCGTCGATGGCGACCACGCCGCCGGGAGGCAGCGGGGCCGGCAAGCTCACGCGCGCCAGCGTTCGGGTGCCGGCGCCGGTGTCTTCGATGCGCACGCTGGCCGGCGTCCCGTCGACGCGCACGTCGCTGATGTCCATCCGCGCCGGCGAAAACAGCCGCGGGTACACCCAGTGAAAGTTCACATCGGTAAGTTCCTTGGGCCGCGCGCCGAGGTGGTTCGGGTACAGCCACAGCGGCACATCGGTCAGCGCCACGGCGGCGCGGTTGGTGATGGTCAGGCGCGCGTGGCCGCTCACGGTGCCCGCCTTCGGATCCAGCGTGGCGTCGACAGCGACGGTCAGCGGCGCGGCGCCGCGCGCGTTCGCCCCACCCAGCGTCGCCAGCCCGAGCGCCGCCACGCAGGCCCACCGCGATCGCGCGGAGCGCGCGCCGCCGTTACGGACCAATGTCTGGCGCGCTCTCCGACGGGGGAGCGGATTCGGATTCCGTCGGTCGCGGCGGCGTCATCGATGTGGCGGCGTCGCTGCTGGACGGCGAGCCATAGTCGACGCCGGGCTTGCGCACGTAGCTGGCGATCGGCTTGGTCACCACGCCCATGATGCGCCCTTCCGTGACCACGACCGGCACGGGCGGTTGCAGCTC
This sequence comes from Polyangia bacterium, assembly GCA_036268875.1. GTDB lineage: Bacteria > Myxococcota_A > Polyangia > Fen-1088 > Fen-1088 > DATKEU01. Next base: position 17,859 of record DATATI010000037.1, read on the forward strand.
GTAGTAATAGCCGCGCGTTTTCAGCTGGAACGCATACGGCTCTCCGTCGACGACAAAGCGCCGCCGCACGTCGATGGAGTAGTTGCCCTGGCGGACGAACCGTCGGCGGCGCAGCACGAAGTCGAACATCCGCACGGCGCGGTTGTTCACCAGCCGGTGGCAGCCGTGCGAAAAGCGCTGGGCGATGGACGTGTAGTCGACCGATCCGTGGGTGCGCACCTGGTTGTCGAAGCCGCCGCGCTTGGGATCGATGTGGATGGCCATGACCATGCCGTAGGCCGATTGAAACCCCGGGCCCATGACGTCGGTGTTCACCACCGTCACTGGACCGACGGCGCGGTCCAGCACCTTGCGCACCAGCAGATCTTTCACCGGCGTGGTCTCGGGCGGGATCCACACCGGGCTGGCCACGATGTTCTTCCACAGCCGCGGCCCCACGTCCGAGTTCTTGTACTTCATGTAGACGCGCCCGTCGGCCTGCACCTCGCTGCGCCACGAACCAATGGTGGTCCGCCAGCGGCCGAGCGGGATGCGCTGGCGGTTCCAGTCCACGAACAACGTCAGGTGGGGGAAGTGTTCGCGCCGCTGCACCAGCGGTTTGCCCTGCGCGTCGAAGGGGAAATCGTACCAGACGTCGCCCCGGTCGATCTCCACCGACAGATCCATCTCGGCGGCATAGTAGGGCGGCAGCGGCGGCGCCGGATATCGCACCACTTGCGCGGCCGCGTCGGCTGGCCGGGCGCGCAGCCAGCGCCCAAGATCGGCCGGCGTCGCCACGCCCAGCGCCGTCGCCAGCGCGTCCGTGTGGGCGGCGATCAAGTTCGGCAGCGGGCGCGCGACGCCGCCGCCGTCGGTGAACGTGGCAGGCGCTTTCGCGCGCGCGGCCGAGCCGTCCTCGATGATGCCGGCGGCGTCGGCCGCCCGTTCGGCCAGGATGCGCTTGAACGTCTGAAGGTGCAGCTCATCGGGTGCCCGCAGAAGGCCGGCCGCTGTCTCGCCGCCCAGAAATCCCCAGCCGAAGATGTCATTCTTGCGTTCCCAGTCGGCCAGGGCCTCGTGCGTGGGCAGATCGAACATGCCGCCCGTGAAACGCGTGCGGCCGTAAGGCCCGCCCGGTCCCAGCAGGCCCTCGCACACCAGGCGCGCCTGCGCCGCGTGCACGGCGCGCAGCCGCGCCTGGCCGCGCAGGGTGCGATCGACGCGGGCGCGGGCCTTGGGTTCCTCGCGTAAAAGTTCGATGGTGCCCTGGCGGCTGAAGGGGATGTGCGCACCCAGCTCGCGCTCGATCCAGTCGGCGTCGCGCATGGCCTCCTGGTACTCGCGCTTGGCCCGCTCGCGATCCAAAAACGCCACCGTGCCGGTGAAGGCGCGCAACCCGTCGCCGTCGACGGCGCGGTAGCACGCTTGCTGCTCGGGTTGCGCGTCTTCGTCCAGGCGGGCCCGCAGCACGCTCAGCGTGGGCGGGATCCCGAACACCTCCAGGTAATTGTGTTCGCCGCGGCGGGGCGCGCCGCCGTCGACGGTGGCCCGTTCATTGGCCAGCTCGACAAACGTCGCGCGGTAGGCGTTTGGCTTGGGCCCGTCGCCTGCGATCGCGCTGGCGTCCTGCAAAATGAAGGGCGCCCAGTCGTCGCCCAGATCGACGTCCTGAAGCGGGCCAGCGGGCACCGGCGCCGCAGCGGGCGTCACCGCGGGCGTCAACGGAGCGGGCGGGTTCACCGGCGTCGTTGACATGGTCGCTTCTCGCCGCCCGCACCCCAGCGCCGCCGCCACCGTCAGGATCCAGACGCCGTGCTTGGTCAGCGGGGGCAAGCAGGCGTCTCAGTCGCGAAAGTTCACGTACTGCAGATCGATCCCGAAGTCTTCCTTGCGCAGAGCCGCGATGGCCTCTTGCAGTTCATCGCGGCTTTTGCCGGTGATGCGCAGCTGATCGTCTTGAATCTGCGCCTGCACGCGCAGCTTCTTGTCTTTCAAGGCGCGCACGATCTTCTTGCCGGTCTCTTGCTCGATGCCTTGCTTGATCACCACCAGCTGGCGCATGGTCTTGCCGCCGGCCGGCTCGACGGGCTTGGCGTCCAGGCAGCGCTGGGAGACGTTGCGTTTGGCCATCCGTTCGCGCAGCACCGACAAGGCCGCGTTGACGTGCGGTTCGTCCGACGACCGGATGACGATGCCTTCCGGCCCGCGCTCGATCTCGGTGTGGGTGCCGCGAAAGTCGTAGCGCTGGCCCAGCTCCTTGCGCGCAGTGTTGAGCGCGTTGTCCAGCTCCATCAGATCGACTTTGGAGACCGCGTCGAAAGAAGGCATGGCGGCAAGACTAGCAAATGACGTTCGGGCGCGCGCGACGGAGGCAGGGACGGAAATTTCGGCCATAATCAGGAGATGAGCGCTCAATCCGGACGGGCGACCCCCGATGAGAAGCTCATGCGGGCCGCGAACATCCCGGCCGGTTATTCGCCGGCCAAGCACATCGCCACCACGCTGGCCATCGCCGCGGCGATCCTGGTTTTGGCCGTCGCGCTGGCCGTGCATGCCCGGCTGACCGATTGGTTGTTGCTGCCGACGTTCTGGCTGGTGGCCAACGGCATCGAGTGGGCATTCCACCGTTATCCGATGCACCGCCCGCTGCCGCCGCGGTTGCTTTACAAGAACCACGCCCAGCTGCACCACCTGGCCTTCACCGAGGAGACCATGCCCGTCGCCGAGCCGCGCGAGCTGAACCTGGTGATGATGCCCTGGTACACGATGATCGGCTTGTTCGTCATCGCCTCGCCGGTGTTCGTGGCGGCGGGCCTGCTGCGCGGGCCCGGGCTGACCGGCGTGTTCTTGATCGCCGCCGTGATGTACTTCCTGGCCTACGAGACACTGCACGCTCTTTATCACCTGCCGATTGCGACGCTGGCGCGGGCCGGGCTGCGGCCGGGCGGCTTGTTCTTCCGCCTGCGCGCGCACCACGCGCGCCACCACGTCCTGCGACGGATGGCCCACGCCAACTTCAACGTCACCGTGCCGTTGATGGACTGGCTGCTGCACACCCGCGAATAGCGCCGCGGGCGGTTCGGTCGGCGCTATTTCATGCTGCTTGCCAGGCGGGCCGCTTCCGCTTTGGTGCAGACCTTCGTCGACGCGTTCACGCTGACGAAGTACCCCGCGCCCGGCAACCACAACCCGGTCGCGTTGGCCAGCATGGGCGCCGCCTTGGGCGATTTTGCCTTGCTGGTCATGAACGCCTTCCCGACCTTCTTCCAGTCGAAGAACGGATCGTTCGGATATTCAGGGACGTCCTTTTGCGCCGGCGCGTAGACCTGCACGAAGGTCTCGTCTTCTTTCTGGCCTTCGACGCGGAAGACGTACTTGCAGGTGTCCTTTGATCCTTGTTCGCCCAGGAAGGTGGCGTCGGATTCGCCGCAGGCCTTGTAGACCGCGGCGCGCGGCAGGTGGGCGGCGATCGTAGGATCGCAGCACTGGCCTTTGGCGCCCCAGGCTTTGCACGACGTGGGGGAGGGCGCGGCAGCGGCCGGTTTTTCGGTCGGTTTGTCAGCGCGCGCGCTGCGCACCGGCGCGTAGGCGGCGACAAGCGCCAGGACGCCACCAGCGCCGACAGCGAATGCGGTGAACAGGCGATTGCGGGAACGACGAGAGTGAGCAGCAGCGTGGGCCATGGCCCGCGACCGTATCACAGGCCGGCGTTGGCCGAGGCGATCGCCGGGATGATCTGATCCGGCGCGACGGTCCGGAGGCGCGCGCACTGAATGCGATCGACGCCGCCCTGCAGGCGTGAACGCACCAGCGGGTACGCGCCCGACCACAGTGTCGCACCAGCGTCGTTGGTGGCCGGCAGTGGGCAATCATCGATGTCGAGGACGTGGGATAAGTTCATCGCCCGCATCGTCGCCAGCGACGGTCGGCTTTCGAAGAAGGCCGCCGGGCGATCCAGATAATAAAGATTGTTGGCGCCCAGACCAACCACCGCCACGCGGGCGTCGGCCGGCAGCAGGCGGTTGGCATTTTCGAAGGCGACATAATGCCAGCTGGTCCGACGCAGGAACGTCGCCGCCGATTGCCGACCGATCGCCGCCGGCGCGTTCACCGCCGCCGCCAGCAGCGCCACCGCCAGACCGACCGCGGTCGCCAGGCTCAGCGTGCCGGCCGCCGCCCAGCGAACCGAGCGTGCCGTGGAGGACAGCGCCCACCCGGCGCCCACGGCCGCCAGCGCCGCCGCGATGGGCGCCACCGGCAAAAGAAGGCGCGTCTGCTGGCTGGAGAAAAACCAGAACAGCCACCACACCAGCAGCGTTCCCGCCGCCAGTCGTCCGGTTTTGGTGCGGACGGTTCGCCAGATTCCCAGCGGCAGCAGCGCCAGGTAAGCCGGGCCCAGGCTCCACCCTTTGTCGAAGGCCTCGCCGGCAAACAACACCTCGAACGGCGAGCGCAAAAGCGCCCAGACACCGTGCCCGGTGCCGTAATACTCGCTGGCCAGCATCGCCGGCGGCTGACCCAGCAACGTGTTGCCCAGTGGATAAAACGGATTGCCGATCAAAAGCAGATTGCGCACGTACCAGGGCATGGCCAGCGCGAAGGCCAGCGCGCCGATGCCCAGGAACCGTCGCCGCGCCGCGGGCCAATCCGGTCCGGTCGCGCACAACGACACGCCCGCCGTCACCAAGGCGGCGCCGGCCCCCGTCAGTTTGCTCCCCGCCGCCAGACCGGCGAAGACGCCCGCCAAGATCCACTACGGCGCGCCCATTTCCGCGCGCGTCGCCCACAACAGCGCCAGCGACGCGAACGTCGCCAGGCCGAGGTCAATGAACGCTGACGTTGACTCCCAGGCGAAGATCGCCGACGCGCCGGCGATCAACATGCCCAGGCAAGCCGCGCCGCCGAGCCGTCGACTCCAGGCGCCCGCGGTGGTCACGGCGGCGATTCCCAGCGTCCAGTGCACCAGCGCTGCCAGCACGTCGTCGCCGATTCCCATCGCGTGAGCGAACAGCATCTCGACGTAAAGCGGTTGATACGACTGCACGATCCCGGTCAGCGCGACCCAGCGGCCGTCGCGCAGAAACGCGCGGGGCGCGGCCAGGTGATAGATCGTCGCATCCATCGACGACGGCGGCGCCAGCGTGGCCAGCAACGTCGCCAGCGCCGCCAGCAGCGTCGCCGACAAAGCCAGACGCGTGGGCCAGCGGCGCAAGGATGCTCGCAGCGCGGTTCGCGATGACGAATGAAAAGCCAGCAGGGCGGGCATTTGCTGCCGGCGCCAGTCGCTGGCTCCGCGCGCCGCCAGGAGCACGATCGCGATCTGAATCGCCCACAGCATTGGGCGGGTCATCACCCCCAGCGCCGCCGCCGCCGTCACCGCCACCGCCGTCAACCCCGCGCCCAGGGCGAAGGCCGTGCTGGCGATCAGGAACGGCTCGTCAGCGCGCAGGCGGCGCGGGAGCAGCGCGTACCCCGCCAGCAGCCAGCCCGTCGCCAGGCCCGCGATCTGCGCTACGTGCAACAGCGACGTCAGCACCGACCGATCACCGTCGAAAGTGGCGGACCGCCGCCCCCACGAACTGCCATGAGAACCCGCTCAGGATCCCGCCCATCCAGACCGCCCACAGCCAGGCGAAGCGACCGCCGCCGTCAGGGTTGTGGCGATCGCCGGGGTCACCGTCGGTCCGCCCTGGGCTCGAAGCCGTCATGACCATCGATTTGTCGACTGACCGGGCCCGGTTCTTGAGGCCGGGCGTCAGAACCCTGGCGCGCCCATCCGCCCCCGCTCTGAACGATTGACACGCCCGAGGGGCCCATGTAGATCCACCGTCGCTTGATGTACGACCTGGGGTGGTAGTTAAGCTTGGTTATAACGCCGGCCTGTCACGCCGGAGGCCGCGGGTTCAAGTCCCGTCCACCCCGCCAGATCCAGAGTTTCTGATTCGTTCGATGTTCCGCGACGTTGCCTAGTTTTTCCTTCGCCGGAATCTCCGACTGTCACCAGGAATGTAACCAGGGCTGGGTCGGCAACGTCTGGCGACGAGCCAGCGGACGCCACTAGCCGCTGCGGCATGCCCGTTGGCAGCTCCACCTTGAGCTTGCCCAGCTCCTCGCAATACGTCGTCCAGGGCAGGGTCTGGTAGCTGTCGAAGACGTCTCCCGACGGGCCATGCGTGATCCAGCGAAGGATGTCCTTGCGACCCCCGTCAGCGACGGCGAGCGAGATGAAGGTGCGCCGCAGATCGTGAATCCGCCGCCGACGAAATCCGAGGCGTTCGAGGTCGCCGTAGAACTTCTTGAGCATGTGGTTCGCGCTGCGGTTGCGGCCCTCGCGGGAAGGGACGATCAGGTCGTCGGGTGCGGGGGTGCTGCCCAGCATGAGAGGGACCCCGCCGAGCTTCCATTCGGCCAACATTCGCGCCAGGACGGGGTGGACGGGTACCTGGCGGGGGTTTTCGGTCTTGACCGACTTCTCGGTGCCCGCCCGCGTGCTGTAGCTGTTGGCCGTGAGCAGGCGACCCAGGGGCTCAAGGCTGGGGTCGTAGTGCCGCCAGCGTAGGGCGGCCACCTCGCCGAACCGCATACCCGTCATGAACAGCAGCCCGTAGAACATGCGACGATCCGCGGGCAGGCGTTCGTCGGAAATGAGGGACACCGCTTCGGCGTGAGAGAAGACCGCCCCCTGCCGCCACTCGCGGTCGTGATCGATCTTGCGCGGGATCTCGTCCTTCTCGAGGCAGCATGGGTTGGAAGCCATCAAGCCTTCCCGGACCGCCTTCTGGAAGAGGGCGTGAGCGAGGTAGTAGATCCCCCGGATCGTGCGAGAGGCGAGCTCCTTCTGCCTCAGGGCGAAGATCATCGATTCGAGATGAGACGGCCGTACGTCGTCGAGTCGGATTGCTCCGATGACGGGCAGGATGTGCATGCGGATCCGCGATTCGTAGTCCGCAATGGTCGCGATGCCCTTGGCACGACGACTGGCTACGAAGGTTTTCGACCAGCTAGCCACGGTCAGAGGGCCTGAGTCACCGGTGCGGACACCGGCGGCGACTTGCCGTTCGATGTGTTTCAACACCGTCCGGGCGTCCTTCTCCTTGTCCAAGCCCAGGCCGGTGGACTTGTAGTTCAGGACGCCATCGGCGTCGGTGTACTTCACCCAGAGCTTCTGTCCTCGACGGTAGACGCAACCCATAAAACCACCTCGGCCGGAACTCGATCGTCCGACCAGGTTGAGGGAAATCCCAGGGAAAGGCGAAGGGAAACGGCAGGGAAGATTCTGGGGAAAAACAGGGGAAATCTGGGGCGAAACCAGGGCGTTTTTCCGGGGCACTGATGGTGCGTCGTGACGGTTTGCCGCGGCATCTGAGCCTCAATCGCGGCCGTCACCCCCAGGGCGACGAACGCCCATGATAGACAGAGCCCGTTCGGCCAGGTCGATCGAAGGTGAGCTTGTGCCGGCTCGAGCCATGTAGGCGTGGATGTCGCTGACCTTTATCCGCAGGTCTTTCTCGAGAAGGTATCGACCGAGC
>DATATI010000038.1 GCA_036268875.1 Polyangia bacterium
GCGATAATCACGGCGCCATGTATATCGAATCGGTCCCCAATCGCGGCTCGCCCCCCGCCATCCTGTTGCGCGAGAGCTTCCGCGAGAAGGGGCGGGTCAGGAAGCGCACCTTGGCCAACCTATCGGATTGGCCCAGCACCCTGGTTGAGGGTTTTCGCACGCTCTTGAAGGGCGGTGTCGCCGTCGCCGCGGAGGGGATCTGCATCCGCCGGTCGCTGCCGCACGGCCACGCCGCCGCGGTGCTGGGCACGATCCGGGCGATTGGCCTCGACCGGCTGCTCGGCAAGCCGCTTGACAAGCGCCTGGTGCCGCTGGCGATCGCTTTGATTGCCAGCCGTCTGATTTCGCCCGCCTCCAAACTCGCCACCGCGCGCGAGCTGGCCGCCGACACCGCCGGCTCCAGCCTCGGCCGGTTGCTCGAGCTCGGTGCGGTCGACGAGAGCGAGCTTTATCGCGCGCTCGACTGGCTCGGCGCGCGCCAGGCCGCAATCGAGACCGCGCTTGCCCGCCGTCACCTCAAGGACGGTGCGCTCGTGCTCTACGACGTCTCCTCGTCCTGGCTCGAAGGCCGCTGCTGTGAGCTGGCGCGCTTTGGTTATTCACGGGATGGCAAGAAGGGCAAATTGCAGATCGTCTACGGCCTGTTGTGCGCGGCCGATGGCTGCCCAGTGGCGGTCGAAGTGTTCGAAGGCAACACCGCCGACCCGGTGACGCTGTCGACGCAAATCGACAAGCTCAAAGTGCGTTTCGGCTTGTCGCGCGTCGTGCTGGTCGGGGACCGCGGCATGATCACCAGCGCCCGCATCCGCGACGAGCTGAGGCCCGCCGGATTGGATTGGATCACCGCGCTCAGAGCGCCGCAGATCCGCGCGCTGCTCGATACTGGCGCCTTCCAGCTGTCGCTGTTCGATGAACGTGATCTGGCCGAGATCACGTCACCTGAGTTTCCCGGCGAGCGGCTCGTGGTGTGCAAGAACCCGCTGTTGGCCGAAGAGCGGGCCCGCAAGCGCGAGGATCTGCTGCGGGCCACCGAGGCGGCGTTGACCAAGCTGGCCGACCAGATCGCCCGCGGCACCGGCGCCAAGCGCCAGGACAAGATCGCGCGCGCCGTCGGCCGCATCGAGAACCGCTACAAGCTCGCCAAGCACTTCGACATCGCCGTCGCCGAAGACGGCTTCACCTTTGCCCGCAACCAGACCCGCATCGCTGCGGAAGCGCGGCTCGACGGCTTTTATGTCATCCGCACCAGTGTCGAGACCGCCACCCTGGCCGCCGACAATGTGGTCGGCGCCTATAAGGGCCTCGCCCGCGTCGAGCGCGCCTTCCGCAGCCTGAAGACGGTCGATCTGCACCTGCGCCCGATCCACCACTGGCTGGCGCCGCGGGTGCGCGCCCATGTCTTCCTGTGCATGCTCGCCTGCCATGTCGAATGGCACATGCGCGAGCGCCTCAAACCCATACTGTTCGATGACGACGATCCCGCCGCCGCCGCGCGCGAACGCGCCTCGATCGTCGCCCCCGCCCAGTCCTCACCGGCGGCGCTGCGCAAGCGCGCCAGCAAACTCACCGCTAAGGGCGGGCCGGTGCACAGCTTCCACAGCCTGCTGCGCGATCTCGCCACCTGCACCATCAACGCGGTGATCACCACGCTCAACCAGGCTTACAGCTTTACCCTGGTTGCTACCCCAACCCCAATCCAGGCCCAAGCCTTCACCCTGCTCGATATCGATCCGACCAAGCTGTAGCCAGTAACACGGCACGTCCAGCGAAAATTTTCTCGTATGGTCAATGGCATGCGCCTGATCGAAGTAAAAACTTCGGACTAGAGGAACGGCGCTGAATCGGGCGGTGCGGGCGTCACAGCCCCGCACCCCAGCGGTATTGCAAAAATATGCCGACGAGGTCGAAATTGTTGTTGGTGCGGGCGGAGACGCCGGTGCTGGCAAAGAGCTTGATAGAATAGTTGGGGCTCAGCGGCAGGGCAAGCGTGCCGCCGATGCGCCAGTT
>DATATI010000039.1 GCA_036268875.1 Polyangia bacterium
ATCGCTTATTGTCGAAAGAATTCGAGCGAACCATCGTTTCAAGCGAATCCGACATTCAACTATGTATGATACGTCTCATGACGCGCCGCCTGGCATTTGGCTGAGTTATTGCGGCCTTTTCCTGTAGGACAGCCTCTAAGAGCAGGTTGCTGACCTTCGCACCGCGCGTAACGGGATCACCTTGGGAGAAGTGACCAGTCGATAAAATTAGTTCGGGCGGTTGTCGTTGCGGCCGGGGGTCGGGACCGGCCCGCCGCCATCGGACAGCGACTCGATCATTTCCAGGACGCGCTCGTGCGAGTCTAGGTCCTCGGCGTCAAGCTCCATACGGAACTGCAGGCGCTGCCGCCACGCCCCCATGCAGTAGCCACCGAGCGCGCAAAGCGCACCCGCCAGAACCAGAAACGCGCTCGCCATGCCGCTGTACATTGGTGGGGCTCCTCAAGGCCCGGCGACGTACCGGGCTCCTTCCATAAGCCTCGACGCCTTTTCGCCGCAGCTTTAGACCGGCGGCACCACAATCGTGCGGCCTGCGGCGTCAGACCGCGCGACAACCGGCAGGGCTAGCCTTCGTCGTCCTCTTCGGCGTGCGAACGCTTCTTCGAATGCGAGCCCGCCCCGTCGATGACCACCGCCAGATTCAGCCAAAAAGCGCTGTATCCATCGATAAAGTTGGGCAGCGCGATCGGATCGCCGGCGCCGGCGTGGGTGGTGTAGGAGTAACGGCGCAGGTCGTACCCCACCTGCGCCTCCATCACCGACAGGAAGCGGTACCCCACCATCGCGGTGGCGTCCATGCCCCACACCGAAGCGTTGGGGAAGTACTGCGTCGATTTCAGCTGATAGCGCGCGCCGCCCACGCCGATCACGTTCCGATAGCCGGCGCCCAGGGTCAGCGACAGATCAGAAGTGAAGGCCAGCCGCACGTCCGCGGCGGCGCGCAGGTAACGGTTGTCCACATCGGGCACGTTGATGTTCGCTCGGCTGGTCTGGGCGCCGTTGTGAAAGACGAAGGCATGTCGCCCATAACCGCCGGTCAACTCGAGCTGCACCGGCCCGTCCGGCAGGCGCACGCGCAAGCCGCCGAAGAAATCGGTGGTGGCGGTGGGAAACGTCGATCCATCGGAGGCCTTCGAGGTGATGCCCGACGCGTATTCGATGTTGCCTGTCACGCCGATGTTGCTGGCGGGGCCGCTGGTGGTGTGCGCGGCCGGATACCACGCCCCGGATGCCCCCAGCGTCGGCGCGCCCGCCATCGAGAACGGCACCAGCGCGCTGCCGGTGGCGGCGGAATAGTGAAGGTCGCGCCACAGCAGGCGCGGGCCGGCGCCCAGCTCCAGCGCCAGCTTGCTGTTCTGCTCAGACGACGAGCGGGCGCGGCCGGGACGAGCGACGACCACCGCTTCGTCGCCGTCGGCGGCGTGGGTGGTGTGGCGGGCGTGCGTGGTTTCCTTCTCGCGGTGGTCGCTGCTGGACGAGATACCCGCTTCCTCCTCCAGATCAGCATCGGATTTTCCGTTGTGCGTGGCCGGCGCCGGCTTCTCGGCGGGCGGCTCCTCGGCCACCACCCCGCGCGGCCCAGGCGCCGCCTTTTCGGTTTCATCGGTGCCGGCGTCATCTTCGTCGTCGTGCTCCGCGGCGGCGACCAATTTCTCGGCGGCGTCCGATTGATGACTGCCAGCACCACCGCCGCCACCACCAGCGCCCGCTCGCAGCCCCGGGCCCAAGCGCGCCCAGGCCGATGCCTTGATCGCCTCGGCCAGCTTCTTCGGCCCGCCTTCCACCGACCACAATGCTTTGGCGGTCACCTTGCCCGAGTTGCTGCTGCGAACCACCGCGCCGGCCTTGTGCGCGCCCTCTTTCACCTCGCCGGCCACCACCGCCGTCAGCTTGAGCTTGGTCGCCACCGCCGCCAGATCGCCGGCCGAGTCGAGACCACGGTGCAGCTTGCTGGCCGCCGCCTCGATCTGTTCGTCCTTGACCACGCTGAAATTGTGCTGCTCGAGAACGTGGACAATCGCACCGCGCGCCGGCCCCGCCTGGCTGCCGGAGAAGAGCACGCCGACGCGCCCCTTCGCCGCCAGAGCGGCCGTGGACCAGCAGCAGCCGACCAGCGTAAAGACCACGACCCAACCCCACTTGCCGCTATCGCCCAAAAAACGCATGCGAAACCTTCGCAGGAATTTTTGTAGGCATCAATCCCCTAATTTTTTCCCCAGATGCGGGGGACTCCCCCACCCGGCCGTCGGGAAATGTGAAGCGCGGCTGACCCGAACGGGGCTGGCGAGGACTCTTATCGCTCTGGGTGCGAAAAAAACGAACGCTCCGCGCGAAAAATCGCGTCAATTAGAAACAATCCGGCGTGGGGGGGGTTTGCTAGACTGCCGCCTTCGCTGGTTCGGAGGGGATTCGTGACCGAACAAAAGCAGCTGTTTTGTTGGTGCAGCTATGTTCTTGCCGCTGGCCTGTTCGTCAGCGCCGGGTACGCCCGCGCCGACGGTGGGACGGTCCGCGATGACAGCAATACGCTTTCACTGACCAGCAGCACGGCCAGCAAATCTTGGTGGCAGGAACGATTCGCCGGCTCGTCGATGGAGATCAACAACTACTTCGGCAGCGGCAGCTTCTATACCAGCGGCTACTCCGATCCCTACGTCGCCACGGCTTTCTATGTGCGCCCGACGATCAAGCTCGGCACCAAGCGCGAGCTCACGGTGTGGGGCCGCGGCTACCTCGAATACGAATACACCAAGCCCGACAACCCGAACGGCCGGCGCTACAACCCGCTCGACACCTGGCTGGGGTTGAGCGCGCGGAACCTTTACACCGAAGCGCATTCGAAGATTCGCCTGGCCGGGCTGGTGCGTGCCATCCTGCCGACCTCGTTCGAAAGCCGCTTTCAGCACATGGTGGTCGGCTTGAGCGCCGGCCTCAGCGTCAACCGGCTCTTCCAGTTCGGCACGCCCGATCCCGCCGGCAAGAAATGGGAGCTGGCCGTGAGCCTGGGCAGCGCCTTCACCAAGTTCATTCAGACCAGCAAATATCGCGGCGCCTTTGCCGGCGACAGCACCGGCTGCCTGGCCAGCAACCTGAACACCAGCGGCGGCCTGGTGGGCGCCGGCTCCGAAGGCAGCGCGGCGTCCAGTACCGATCACTGCGGCGGCCCTTTGAACACGAATTTCGGCTTCACCTCATCGCTGGGCGCAGCCCTGATCCGGCGCCGGGTGTCGCTGGGGGTGACGATGATCGTCATCAACCAGTTCGCCTACGCCGTGCCGGAGGACCAGTTCGCCGCCACGGCGACCATCAACCGCGGCCGCAGCGACTTCACCTGGGGCCTCATCAGTCTCGGCTACGACATCACCGATCACCTGGGAGTTTCGCTGGGATTGTCCAGCTATCAGCCCGCGCTTGATTCGACTTACAACCATCCTCGGTTCCCGTTCTTCGATTTTTCGGGACCGAATGCCAACAACTTCACGCAAGCCTTCGTCGGCGTGAGCGGAACGATCTAGGAGGAGCCATATGATCCGCCGGAACCGGTCTCAGAAGCTGTCCCCTCGTGGACCATCGATCGTCCTGGCGCTGGTCAGCGTCGGGATCGGCGCCCTGGCGGCGCTGGCCGGTTGCGCGGGTCAAGGCGACGTCGATCGCTCGCAGCCCGACAAGGTCGATAAGGCCATCTTCTTCAACGCCGACGGGACGCCGAAGATCTTCTATTACCGGCCCACCATCGTCGACGTGCCGCCCACCACGGCCGGCGCGTTCGAAGGAATGATGGGCAACATGGACAAGATCTATTTCGTCATCAACGAGACGACCCTGGTCGGCTATCGATCATATGACTATGTCCCCGGCACCCAGAACGGGATCACGGGCGGCGCCAACAACACCGACACCCCGATCGTCGTTTTCCCGATCAAATCGCACTTCGACGTCAAGCGCGAGTACAACCCGGGCACCGGCGAGCAGACCAATGTCATCAGCGAGAACACCAGCGATCGGCCCTGGGATCAGCGACAGTACATGCGCCTTGATTGGTCGCCGGTCTCCGACGCCGACGTCTCCAGCCAGTTTCGCCCCATCGTCACCCCCGACTACTTCGAGATCACCGAGAAGGGCGCCATCGGCCCCGACCTCAACGCCTGCGCGGCGTTCAACGTGGTGCCGTTCGACGACGCGTCATGGGATTGCGGCAACTCGGAGATCAAGGTCCGGCATTCTTTCATGGCGGTGAAGCCGTCGACGTACACGGCGATGGATTACCCGGACCGCGCGCCGCTGCTGGACGCCAACGGAAAACAGATCAGCGTCATCCCGGCCAACAACGACTTTCCTTGCAACGCCCAGACCCTGGCGCAATCGGCCGGCATGTACAACGGCGCCGACTGCGGCCCGGCCACCGTCGACCAGTTCGCGAAATTTGGTTTCTTCCGCACCGTCCGCCAGACCTATGACCGCCGCGAAGGCGCCACCGAGGACGGCCGCCTTTATTACATCAACCGCTGGAACATCTGGGGCCCGGACGTCGACAAGCTGAACACCGACGGCAAGGTGATGACCGACAGCAGCGGCGCGCCACTCAAGCGCCACAGCACCAAGCCCATCGTCTTTTACACCAACGTCGAATGGCCGACCGACGACCCGGCCATGTTGACCACCGCCCAGACGGTGGCCGCCGACTGGAACGAGACCATGCGCGAGACGGTGGCCTCGTTGGAGCTGACCGAGGCTGACACCGGCCACGTCGTCGACTTTGGCGAGCTGCAGACGCGGCTGGCTGACGTCAACCCGAACACGCGCATCGAGGACGTGGTCCTGCTGAAGCAGAACAGCTGCAACGTCAAAGACGTGCAGGCCTTTCTGAACAGTTATCCCGACCTCGCGCAGATCGTGCAGAACAAGGCGGACATCCCCTACGGCGCCACGCCCATCGACACGTCGAAGATCGACACCACCAACCTGGTGCAGGCCTGCTCGATCCTGGAGGCGACCACCGCCAACCTGAAGGACACCGACCCGAAGAAGTTCACCTGGCAGCGCAACGGCGACTTGCGCTACTCGTTCTTCCACTGGGTCGACAAGCCGCAGGTCGCCGGGCCGCTGGGCTTCGGCCCGTCGTCCGCCGATCCGGAGACCGGCGAGATCATCTCGGCCGGCCTTTATATCTACGGCGCCGCGATGGACACCTATGCCCAGATGTCCGCCGATACCGTCGAGCTTCTGAACGGACAGATCTCCGTCGACGACATCCTGTCGGGCAAGACCATCCTCGACGTTTTGCAGAGCACGAGCAAAGCCCACCAGGCGATGTCCGCGCAGGCGTTGACCGCCGAGGCGAAGGCCTACGCCAACGCCATGGCCCAGCCGAACAACAAGAACCGCCTCATCCCCATCGCGCCGGGCGCCAGCGCCGCCAAGATCGAAGCGCTGAAGGGCACGCTGCTGGAGCGCCAGCTGATGAACGAGGACATCCTGCCGGCCGTGCTCCCGCCCGACGCCAATCCCGTCGACCCGGACGCGCTGACCGACGCGCAATACGAGGCCGCACGCCCGGCGAACTGGTTGACGCAAAAAGCGCGCGACAAGCGCCGCAACGACTTCATCAAGCAAGGTCAGAACGGCTGCGTCTACAAGGCCGAGTTCGCCGACGATGCCATCCTGGGCTTGGCGCTGGAGCTCAAGCGGCAAGGTCTCAACAAGGATCAGATCTTCTCCGCGCTGCGCGCTTCGATCTTCCGCAGCGTCTCCGACCACGAGATGGGCCACACCATGGGCCTGCGCCACAACTTCTCCGGATCGACCGACGCCCTCAACTACAAAGACGACTTCTGGACCATTCGCACCACCAAGCCGCAAGCCGAGTGGGCGACGGACAGGTTGACCGAGAACCAGTACTCGACGGTGATGGACTACGGCTCGCGCTTCAACAGCGACGTCAACGGGCTCGGCAAGTACGACCACGCCGCCATCCGTTTTGGCTACGGCCAGTTGATTGATCTGATGCCGGCGTCGACCGCCGACGGCGCCACCGGTCTTGGCCTGCAGAACTTCATCTTCACCTCCGACTACACCAAGCTGCCGACGTTCGTCGGCGGAATCAACAACCTGAAGGACGGCAGCATCGCCCGCTACGCCACCATCAACGCCAATCTGTCTGCCGCCTATTCCGATCCGACCTTCGCCGGCGGCGGCTTTTTGACCATGGAGCGACCGTACAAGTTCTGCTCTGACGAGTACGTCGGCAACCTGGACTGCAAGCCGTGGGATCAGGGCGCCAACCAGACCGAGATCGTGGACAACACGATCGATATGTTCAAAAACTACTACCTGTTCAACGCCTACAAGCGCGGCCGCATCAACTGGTCGATCGACGGGTACATGTCGCGCCTGACCGATCGGTACTTCGCCCGCTACACGGAAGCGTTCCAGTTCTATTACTACCTGGCCGGCGCGTTTGCGGGAACCGATCTGGCCAACGATCTCCTGAAGGCGTCGGTCGATTCACTGAACAGCCTGGGCGACATCATGCAAACGCCGGAGCCGGGTATGCACTGCCCGACCAGCGCCAGCCCCAACGTGATGGTGCTCCCCTCCCCCAGCGGGGCGAACGCCTGCACCACCGGCCAGCCGACGATGAACATCGACATTCCCGACGGAAAGCCATACTTCATCGACTTCACGGGCGATTACTATTACCGCATCACCAGAGCCGGCTCGCTGTACGAAAAGCTGGCCGCCTTGGAGTCGCTGACCAACACCGAGGCGCAGTTCTTCCGCGTCGACACCTTCGCCGACTCGAACCGCTACTCGATTAACTACTATCGGGTGTTCAAGGACGAGATGCTGAACCTCTTCAGCGGCGTCATTCGCAACGATCCGTCGACGTACGGCGGCTATGTCGCGGGCACGCAGTACAACGCAACGCCGGTGGTGGATCTGAGCATCTGGGGCAAGGCGACGTACGACATGCCGGTTTACATGCTGCCCACCACCAAGCGCGTGGATTCGCCGGTCAACAAGACCATCGAGTACTACGCCCTCGGCCTGGCGCTGTCGCAGCTGGATACCACCTGGGACAGCGCGCTGGATATTTCGAACTATCTGCTCGTCACCCAGAAGGGCGCTGTCGACGACACGACCTTCACCGTCCCCGTGCACGAGTTCACCCACCCGGTCAGCGGCATCACCTACCGCGCCCCGCAGTTCGACGACAAGCACGTCGGCGTCGGCGTGCAGGTTATCGACGATCTGAACGTGCTGGTGGGTAAGCCGGGTGTAAATGGAACGATGCCGGGAAGCTACGGAACCTATGGCTACACCAATTCCGACACCACAGTGACCCAGACGGCGATCCCGGACTGGAACACCGCAAAGGCCGCGCTGGACGCCGCCAAGGCCTCAGGCGATGCAGCGACATATCAAAATGCCAACAATGCCTTCCAGGCGGCCGATTTCTGGCTGTCGTACAAGGTCGACCTGCTGAACGACCTGCGCAACTTCCGGAAGGCGTTCGGGTACTAAACCGGCGGAACCGCGGGTGGCGGATCGGGCGGAACCAGCGCCGACATCCTCCTGACCAAACAATAACCTCGGCGTCAGCGAATCTGGATGTCGTAAGGCAATCGCGCCTCGATGCCGGCGCCGTTGCCGGCGAGCAACGGCAACAGCAAGCGCAACGGAGCGCCGCCGACGGCGCGCAAAAGGCGGGTGGGAAAATCCGCCGCCGCGGCGGCAGTCGCCACCGGTGCCGGCGCGTCGTCGTCGCTGGCTTCGATGTTGAGGCCGGTCAGCTTTTGCAGCGTGCTGGGCAGCGGGCGCGGCAACACCGTCATCTCGGCGAAACCGCCGCGGCCGATCGGAACGCCACCCAGGCGCGTGGCCTGATCGATGGCGGCGCCCAGACCGCCGATGGTGTCGACCAAACCCAGCGCCAGCGCCTGTGAGCCGGTCCAGACGTGGCCGCGGCCGATGGCGTCCACCCCGGCGGCGTTCAGACCGCGCGCGCGGCGGCCTTGCACCACAGTGTCGACGAACAGCTCGTAAAAATGCTTGATGCGATCGGCGGCCAGCTTCATCTCGTCGGGCGTCCAGGGGCGATACGGCGACATCAGATCGGCGTATCGCCCGCGCAGATACGATTCGAACGACACGCCCAAGGTGGCGGCCAACTTCTTGACGTCCACCTTGTAAGCGAAGATGCCGATCGATCCGGTGACCGTCGACGATTCGGCCAGGATGGTGTCGGCGCCCGCCGCGATGTAGTAGCCCCCCGACGCCGCCACGTCGCCCATCGACACCACCACCGGCTTGCCGGCCTTGCGCAGCTGCTGCACGGCGCGCGCGATGACGTCGGAGGCGAACGCCGAACCGCCCGGGCTGTTGACCCGCAACACCACGGCGCCGATGCCTGGGTCGCGTCGGCACTGGTCCAGCGCCGTGACCAGCGTGTCCGAGCCAGACACATCGCCCAGACCCAGCGGGAAATCCTGGCTGGGACCGTCGGCGATGGTGCCGTCGACCAGCACCACCGCCACCCGCCGGCCGCCCCAGCGCTGCGGACGCTGCGGCGACTGATCGGGATCGCTGACGTGCAGCCCGCGCTGACCGCTCAGCGCCGCCAGCACGTCGTCCAGAGTATTTTCGTCGCTGACAGCGTCGATCAGCCCCGCTTTCTGCGCGTCCAGCGGATCCAGCGATCCTTGATCAACCACGGCCCGCACCTTTTCGTCGGTCATGCCGCGCGCCGCCCGCCCTGTCACCACAGCCTTCAGCACGCGCCCGTAAACGTCGTCCAGAAGCTGGTTCTTGTTTTCGCGCACCGGCGCCGACTGCTGGTTCATCACGAACGGCTCCATCGCGCCCTTGTATTCGGCGATGCGCACCAGGTCGACGTTCACGCCCATGCGATCCATCAGCCCTTTGTAGAAGGTGACCGTCTGGCCCAGCCCCCGCAGCGACACCTCGCCAGCCGGGTGAACGATGATCCCGTTGCACGCGCTGGCCAGGTAGTAATCGCGCGTGGCGGGGAAGGTGGCGTACGCATACACCGGCTTGCCGCGGCCGCGCAGCGCAGCCACCAGCTCGCGCACCTCTTCGATGCGGCCCCAGCCAATCTGAAGATTTTCGATCTTCAGCAGCACACCGGCCACGCGTTCGTCGTTGGCGGCGGCGCGCAGGGCGCGCACCACCTGCAGATACCCGCGATCGCTGTCGACGCCGTCCAAATTGATGCGCTCGATCTTCCGCGGGGCGAACAGCGCCGGGTAACGATCGCCGCTGACCCGCACCACCAACGCCGCCCCACTGCCCGAATCGCCGACGCCGGGACGTCCCGAGCGCATGGCCACCGCCGCACCCACACGGTCGAGATCGAACCAGAAACCGGCGCTGCCGCGGTAATAGCCGTTCGAGGCGAACGCGTGGTCGGTGTTCCCGGGGATGCTCTCGAAGTCGGCGAACAACCGCAGGCCGTCGGTGATCCGCGCCGCCAAGCGGACCCGCGCCAAGACGCTTTTCCAGGGATCGTCCTCGGTGTGGCCCGAGCCCAAGGCCAGCTCGAACCGATCGGTGCCGGTCGGGCGCAGAGCGATCTCGGCGATCCACTGGCGCTGCAAGATGGGCTGGTTGTTCGCAGTGGGCGCCGACAGATCGCGCAGCGTCACGCCCAGCGCCAGGTGCGGGCCGGGGCGCAGGCTGACGCCGGCGTCGAAGGTGTTGAGGCCACTGTAGAAGCCGCTGTAGAGGTGTGCCCAGTCGATGCCGAGCGCAAAGCCCCCACCCAGCTTCAAGGCGTACGAAAGTTGGAACTTGGTGTGACTGTCGATGCCCAGCGCGTCGGTTCGGGCCACGCCGGAAAGGCCGATGCCCAGGGCGCTGCGAAACACCACCGGCGCCGCCAACAACAAACCGACCCCGCGCCCCGGCAGCGGCGCATCGGTGCTGGACGCGTCGCCGGCCAGCACCAGGCTGGATCCGTTCAGCAGGCCCAGCTGCGCCGGGTTCAGCTCGATGCCCGAAGCGTCGGCGTCGCCGGCCACGCCGCTGCCCGGGATATACACCCCTTGCGTGGCGCGATAACCGATGAGGGCGTCGGTCGATTTTTTGGCTTGCGCCTGCGCGCGCGCCCCGCTGGCGACGACGGCCGCGACGGTGATGACGATGGCCCACGCGATCCCGGCCGGCGAACAGAGGCGGCTGTCCTTGGTCATTCGAAATCTCCCGATAGAAGGACCGGGAGTATAGTCGGCCTTTCTTCATGAGCAGCAGTTGGGATCGCCCGCCAGCCGGGATCGCCGTCGCGGATTTTTTTCGCGATTGGCTGCCCCAGGCTTTCCGTGCCTCGGGACGAACGGCGCCCGCTGATGCGCCGGTGGTGCGCGCCTCGCTGTCCGGCGAAGGGGGCGGCGCCTGGGAGCTGAACGCGCAGGGCGACGCGCTTTTGGTGCGCGCCATCGATCGCGACGCACGTTCGAACGCCTCCGACGACGCGCCCGACGTGTGGCTGCGCCAGAGCGCCGCCGATCTCCTGGCCGCCATCAGCCCCGACCCCGATCCCGATCTCCCCGAGCTCTTGCCGCCGGGCTGGAGCGTGCTGGATCTGCTTTTTCTCGATCCGCGCGACATCCAGCTTTTGCGCCAGGTCTCCGGCCGCGTGCTGGTCGAGGTGTCGGGCCGGCGGCGGCGGCGCTGGGCCTTTGACGTCGGCTTCGGACCGAGCGGCATCAGCGCCGGCCGTCCCCGTTCGACCAT
Organism: Polyangia bacterium; assembly: GCA_036268875.1. GTDB lineage: Bacteria > Myxococcota_A > Polyangia > Fen-1088 > Fen-1088 > DATKEU01. Next base: position 10,753 of record DATATI010000039.1, read on the forward strand.
TCGTCTGGACGGCACCACCTTCGATGGCCTGCGCCGCGGAACCATTCCGCCCATGCAGGCTCTGCTGGACGGACGCCTGAAACTGGAAGGCGATCGGGCGCAGGCGATGCAGCTACTGCTGCTTCTCGGCAGCCGGCTGTCCCGGCGCTAACGGCAGATCTTCGCCCGACTGCACCGGCTGCGGGTTGTTCAGATCGTCGCCGGGCGCCACCGGACGCGGGGCCACCGCCCGCCGCCGCGGGCGCCGCGCTTCATCGCCCGCCGCGGTCGTCGCACCCGGCAGGTGCGCGCGCACCCGGGACAGCGCCCGCTTGACGGTGGTGTCTCCCGGACGCAAGGCCAGCGCCTTTTGCAACGGCACCACCGCATTCGCCCAGTCGCGCGCCCCGGCCAGCGACAAGCCCAACAGCGCCTGCCCGTCGGCATCGGCGGCGGCGAACCGCAGTGATTCGCGGGCCCAGTCGGCGGCCTCGGCGGCCTGACCGGCGCCGAGGGCTGCCTCGCCTCGCTGCCGCAACGATCGGGCAAACGCCTCGGCGTTGGCCGCGGCACCGTCGACGGTGCGGGCTAACTCGAACAAAACGACCGCCTCTTCGCGCTTGCCCGCGGCCACCGCCGCCGCCGAACGCGCCTCGAGACCGGTGGCCGCCGCGCGCGCCAGCTCGTCCGCTGCCGGTTGCGCGCCATCCTGGGCCAGCGCGGCCAGCGTCGCTTGCAGCGCGGGCACGTCGGCGGCGCCAAAGGTCGGGCGGCGGACCAGAGCGCTCGCCTGACTGGTCAGCGCCGCCACGCGCGCCGTCCGTTCACCCGCTGCGTTGGTCTTGGCCACCGGCGCCGACGCGGGCGTCGTCGACGTTGTCGCAGTGGCGGCCGTGATCGCCACCGACGACGGCGCCGCAGGCTGTCCGCGCAGCCAGGGAATGCGCTGATACGCCACCGCCGAGACGATGCCCACCACCGCCAGCACCGCCATGGTCGCCACCACGCGCATGCCCGACGCAGGCGACACCACCGGCGCCGCGCGCGGCGCGGTCAGATCCAACGCCCCACCGGCGCCGGCCGGAACCAGCCCGCGCGGCACCACCACCAGCGGCGGCGGCGTCGGCGTCGGCGAGCGGCCCATCAGCGTGCTGGTGCGGGCGGCCGAGACATCGATGGTCCCGGCCAGACGCGCCAGCCCGACCAGCGCGCCTGTCATGGGCGTCGGTAGCGGCGGCACGCCCAGCGCGTTCGGATCGCCGCCGCCCTCTTCGGGCGAAGAATCCAGGGCAAAGTTGCGGCGAAACGAACCGCTCGGCGTCTCGGTGCGGGCCGGATCGCGAAAGCCCAGCAGATCGGCGACGGCGCGGGGCCGGCCCCACAGGCTCTTGGTCAACTCGTATTCCAGCTGGGCCATGGTCTGATAGCGCTGCGACGGATCACGATGCAACGAGCGCAAGATGATGTCGTCCAGGTCGTCCGGCAGGGTGGGCAGAATCTCGCGCGGGCGCCGCAGCACCGACGGTGACGGGCTGGCGCCGGCCGCGCCGTCAGGTTGCACCCCGCCCAGGTGCGGCGGCGAGCCCAGCAGCATCTCGTACAGCAAGGCCCCGACTGAATAAATATCCGAGCGGCGATCGGCCGGCTCGCCGGTGGCTTGTTCGGGCGCCATGTACTCCGGCGTGCCCATGGCCATCCCGGGGTTGGTCAGCCGCCGCGAGTTGCGGTTCAAGCTGCGGGCGATGCCGAAGTCCAGCACCTTGACGAAATCCGCCTGCCCGTCGCGCGACACCAGAAAAATATTCTCCGGCTTCAGATCGCGGTGGATGACCCCGGCGGCGTGGGCCGCGTGCAAAGCGCGGCAGATCTGAATGGCGATCTGCACGGCGCGCTCGGGTTCGATCCGCCGTTCCAGCGACAACACGTCGGCGAGATCGATGCCGTCGAGGTGTTCCATCGCGAAGTAAGCGCAGCCCTCTTCGGTGGTGCCGAAGTCGGTGACGTCGATGATGTTCGGGTGGCCGATGCGCGACGCCGCCCGCGCCTCGCGCCGAAATCTTTCCACCAGATCCTGCTGCCGCGAGAACACCGGGTGCAGGATCTTCACCGCCACGCCCTTGCCGATGCCGACGTGCTCGCCGGCGTAAACCGTGCCCATGCCGCCCTCGCCGATCTGGCGGAGGATGCGATAGCGGCCGTCGATGACCCGGCCGATGAAGCTGGGCGGCGGGCCGTTGGGCACGGGCGTGGACGTCGGTCCCGTACCGCTGGACGTGGCTGTGCGCCACACCTTGGTCGGCTCTTCCCCTTCCGCGACAGGCAGGGGCGCGGCGGTGGCGGCCGACGGTTGCGGCGTCGCTGGGTTGGGTCGGTCGCGCGGCGTCGGCGTGAGGTCCGCGGACGGCTCGATTTCTCCGTGCAGCACCGAGATGCGGGCCTTGAGCAAACGCTCGCGTTCGTCGTGCTCCTCGCGAATGATCGACCCGTAAAGGCCCCGTAAAAAATCGGCCGCCCGTTCGGCGTCGGCGCGAGGGGCGACGTGGGCGATGGCCTCGGACAGGGCCAGCCGCATCTCGTCGGCGCTTTGAAAGCGCAGGTTCCGGTTCGGGGCCAGGGCACGCATGGCGATGGCATCCAGCTCGGGCGTGATCCACGGGGCGCGCATCGACGGCGGCAGCGGCTTCGGATGCCGCACCATCGACAGCGCGGTGACCGGATCGACGTTGGCCAGCTGAAAATACTGCTGGCCGGTCAAGAGCTCCCACAGAACGATGCCCAGGCTGTAGATGTCCGTGCGCGCGTCGGCCACCTCGCCGCGGGCCTGCTCGGGCGCCAGATAGGACGCCCGCCCGAACACCACGCCGGGCGAGGTGTGTTCCTGCTTCAGCACGCTGCGCGCGAGGCCAAAGTCAGTCAGCTTCACCTCGCCGAAATAACTGAGGAGGATGTTCGGCGGGGCCACGTCGCGATGAACCAGGTGCAGCTCGCCGTAGCTGTGCACGTAGGACAGCGCGCGGGCCAGCTCGCGTACGATGTGCAGCGCCACGTCGAGGGGGATGCGGGTGCGGGTACGGACGCAGCGGTTCCAGATCTCGCGCAGGTCCTTGCCTTCGATCAGCTCCATGGCGATGTAGAACTCGCCATCCACGTCGCCGGCGTCGAAGGTCAGCACCAGATTGGCGTGCGACAGCCGCAGCACCACCTTGGCCTCGTCCAGGAATCGGTTCGCCTTGGCCCGATCGGTCTTCTCGGTCAGAACCTTCTTGATGACGCAGAGCTTTTCAAACCCACCGACCTCGCCGGCGGCAGCGACGTAGATCTCCCCCATTCCGCCGCGCGCCAAGGGCTTGAGCAGGACGTATTTGCCGAACCGTTTCGGGTACCGTTCCGCCATGTCTTCCCGGGCCAGAACCAACCGAATCGTAGAACATCACGGGCGGCCAGGCGAGCCATTCCCGCGACGAAAACGGTGGGTGCGTTCACATTCTCTTGTTCGCCAGCACCAGGCCGCTGCGGGCGCTGGCGTTGCCGGGGTCCAGCTTCAGGGCGTCTTCGTAGGCCCTGGCCGCTTCTTTGTACTGATTCAGCCGGAAGTGAGCGTCGCCAAGCAGGACCCGGGCCCGCACGCCCCCGCCGCGATCGGCGGCCAGCTGGGCTGATCTCACCGCGTCACCGTAGTGTTTTTCTTGGAAGGCGATCTCGGCCAGGCCCACCAGCGCGGCCGCCTTGTCGCGACGCGACTTGGTCAGCTTGGTGAAGATCTCGCCTGCCTCCACGAAGCGCTCGGCGCGCAGGAGGCGCTCGCCTTCATCCAAGAGTTTGCGGTTGTCCGCGGCGCTGGGACCGCGGGTGGCGCGCGATGTGGCGGCGCGGGGGGAATCGCCTTCGTCCTTGGCCACCGTTGCTTCCTTGTCTTTGTCCCGGTCTGCCTCGGCGGCTTGCGCTTTCTTGGCTTCATCCTTGGCGGCGGCGATCGCCGGATCGGGCGCCGCCACCGCGGGCAAAGGCTCGGCCGCCGCGGACACGGCCGGGGACGGGGCGGCCGCCATTGCCGTTTGCGACGCGGCGCTGGTGTCCGGTCGGTGCTTGGCGTGGCCGGCCCCGAAGACCACCGTGAAGGCCAGGGCCAATCCCACCGTGCCGCCCGCGGCGACGATGGTGACCTTCTTGCGATCCCAGGTCCGCACGCGCGCCGCCAGGCCGGCCAGGCTCAGCGCTGGCGCCGGCGCATCGACGTTCAGCGGACGCGGCGTGCGCAGCGGTCCAAGGTCCCGCTCGGTGCGCGGCTGCATGGGAAAATACACCGTCAACAGGCGCTGGATCTCTTGTTCCAGCTCGACCATGGTCTGCGGCCGTTCCGCTGGATCCTTGGCCAGCGCGCGCATGATCAGCGCCTCGATTTCGGGCGGCACGTCAGCGCGCAGCGCCGACAGCGGGGCCGGAGATTGGTTGGCCTTCTTGTGCAGGATCTCCATGAAATTCGAGCCCTCATAAGGGGGGTTGCCCGTCAGCATCTCGTAGAGAATCCCGCCCACTGCATAAATATCCGAGCGCGGATCGGCCGGCTTGCCCGCCGCTTGCTCCGGCGCCATGTACTCCGGCGTCCCCATGGTCATGCCGGGATGGGTGAGACGCCGCGACGACTGACCCTGGCCGTTCTTGTCTTCGCGCTCCGGGCTCTTGGCGATGCCGAAGTCCAGCACCTTGACGAAGTCCTTTTGTCCGTCGCGCGACAGGATCAAAACGTTCTCTGGCTTCAGATCGCGGTGGATGACGCTGACGTCGTGCGCGGCCTGCAAGGCGCGGCACACCTGCGCGGTGATCAGCAGGGCGCGGGCGACGTCCAGGCGCTTCTCGCGGAAGATGATCTCGCCCAGCTCCTTGCCTTCGATGTACTCCATCACGAAGAAGAAGGCGCCATCGTCGGTGGTGCCCGAATCGGTGACGTCGACGACGTTGGGGTGCGAGATCTTCGAGGCCGCCCGGGCCTCGCGGCGCAGGCGTTCCACCAGATCCGGCGTCTGGCTGTACGCCGGGTGCAAGATCTTCAGGGCCACGCGTTTGCCGATGTCGATGTGCTCGGCTTCGTAGACGCGGCCCATCCCGCCCTCGCCGGACAGCCGCCGCACCTGGTAACGGCCGCCGATCACCGACCCCACCACCGACGACGATTTGCCGGCGGCGTTGCCTTCCGATTGTAGCAACGAGGACGACAACGACGCCGGCTCTGACGGCGACGACGGATCCATTGTCTTCTTGTTCAGGCGATTGTCGTGGCGGCCAGGGCCGGCGACCACGGTGCCCCGCTCGCGGCGCGCCTCCACCTCGCCCTCGGCCTTCGCCGCCGGCATGGTGGGGGCGGTGGGGGCCGGCGGCGAAGTGAGTTTATTGGCGACGGGCGGGCGCGGCGGCGGGGCTTTTCCTGGCAGGGGCGGCGGCACGGGAACCGCCGCGGCGGGAGGACGCGGGGGCGGCGACCTGGCCGCTCTCGCCGCGCCGCCGTCGGCGAAGGCCTCGAGCGCTTCCTTCATTTGCTCTTCGCGCTCGCGCCGTTCGCTCTCGATGTCCTCGTCGTAAAGATCGCGTAAAAATTTCGAGACCCTCACGGCGTCCGTGGCGGGAGCGGTCTGGGCCAGGTAGGCCGCCAGATCTTGCCGCAGCTCCTCACAGTTGGCGTAGCGATCCTTGAGCTCGGGCGCCAGCGCCTTGCCGGCGATGCGATCCAGCTCGGCCGGCACGCGCGACGCCTTCTTCGACGGCGCCACCACCACCGGGTTGCGCACCCGGTTCAAAAGCTCGTCGGCCGGCGCGTCCTGCCCGTTCGGGCCCGGCTTGGTCGACGGGAAAACCTGGCGGCCGGTCAAGAGTTCCCAAAGAATGATCCCCGCCGCGTAGAGATCCGTACGCGCGTCCAGCGGCTCGCCGCGCGCTTGCTCGGGCGACATATAGCTGACCTTGCCGTAGATGATCCCGGGCGCGGTCTTTTCCAGCTTCAACGTCGACGCAGCCAGACCAAAGTCGGTCAGCCTCACCTCGCCGCTGTACGACAGCAGCACGTTGGGCGGTGAGACGTCGCGATGAACCAGCTTGATGTCCCCGAACGTGTGCGCGTAGTGCAGCCCGCGCGCAAGCTCCTTGACGATGTGCGCGGCGACGTCGATGGGAAAGGCGATCCCTTTTTTCGCGCACCGGTTCCAGGTGTTGCGCAGGTCCCGCCCTTCGACGAAGTCCATGGCCAGATAGATCTCGCCTTCGACCTGCCCCGAATCGAACACCGGCACCAGGTTGCCGTGTGAAAGACGCACCACCACTTTCGCTTCGTCGCGAAACCGCGCCAGATATTCCTTGTCCGCCAGGTGCGGCAGCACGGTCTTGATGACGCACAGCTTGGCCGTCTCTTGGGTGCCCGAGAGAGCCAAATAAAGAGCGCCCATTCCGCCGCGCGCCAAAGGCCGCAGCAGAACATACGACCCGAACCTCCGGGGAAAGCCGGTCATGCCGCGATTCCAGTCGGCGATCTTATCAGTTTGTGCAAGTGCGGACAGTTCATCCCCTTTGCGTGGACGGCCTCGTCCCGCCAGTGCTAAGTTTGCGGATTCTGCCGGACTGCGCATCAGACCGGAAGGACTTGGAGATGCCGGAAGAGCACCTGTTGGTCATCGACGATAGTCCCACGGTACTAAAGGTCATTGAGGCGACTCTGACCAGGGCCGGGTACTTGGTGAACACAGCGGCGGCCGGCGCGGACGCTTTGGCGCTGGCCCGCGCGGCTGGCGGTACGACACCGGCGCTGATCCTGCTCGACTGTGGCAGCCCCAGCCTGGACGGCGCCGCCTTTTGCCGACAACTGGCCGAGGATCGTCGAACCGCCCGCGTTCCAGTGGTTTTGATGGCGCCGAAGGGCGAAGACCTCGAAGAGACGTTTTCGAAGGCGCCGAACGTCGTCGACTACATCACGAAACCATTTTCGCCTGAAGCCTTGCAGGCGGTCGTCTCACATGTCGTCGGTGCGCGCATGCAGACACCGCCGCCAGCAGGCGCGGCCGCGTCTTCCGAAACCGCCGGCGGTCCGGCGAGTCAGCTGGCCCGCGCCGCCGTCAGCGATGCTCTCTCGCAATCAGCGCTGCCCGTCCCGGCCACGCGCGGCGTCCGCTGGATAACCTTGCGCCAGGGTCTGGTGGAACGCTTGCAGTTCGTGCAGTGCGAATCATCGGGAAAAATGGAGCTGGCCGATCTGGTGCAAAGCGCCCTGGACGATCGAACGTTGGAGCGGCTGTGGACCCTGGCGCCGCCCGACGCTGGCCCCACCGGCGGCGAATCGTTCTCCCTCACCGGTGATCTGGGAACGCTGGGGATCAGCGAGGTCTTGCTGATGTTGCAGGAGCAAGGACAGACCGGCTGCTTGCGGGCGCAACGGGCGGCCGCGCGGGTAGAGATTTTTTTCCGCGGCGGGCACATCGACTTTGCCGCCGCCGTGGGCGTGGCGGAAGAATTCCTCCTTGGTCGCTTCGCCCTCGCCGCCGGCGACATCAGCCAGACCGTGTTGCAAACCATCCTGAACGAGCGGGCTAGAACCGCCGGCAGACCGAAGCTATTCGGCGCCGACCTGGTGGCGCGCGGCGTGCTGACTGAAGCGCAGCTGCGCCAGGCGATGACCCGGCAAACCGCCGAGCTGGTGTACGAGGTGCTGCGCTGGACCGAGGGGCGCTTCACCTTTGCGCGCCAGGATGCCTTGCCCGAACTGGCCCAAAGCGCGGCGCTGGAGATCGCTGTCGACACCCTGCTCCTGGAAGGTTACCGCCGCGTCGACGAATGGCGGATCATCCAGCGTGAGATCGACAGCTTTGATCTGGTGTTCGTGCGCAACGAAGGCAAGCTGGCCGACGTGGCCCGCGGCAAGCTGACCCGCGAAGAGATCGCCGTCCTGGAATCCGTCAACGGCCGCAGCACCGTGCGCGACATCATCCGCGATCTGCGCATGGGTTCATTCGACGTCTCGAAGATCCTGTTCCGATTGCTGCGCACCAAGCTCGCCCGCCGGCGCGTGGCGCCGATCGCGGTTTAGGTGTCGACGATGGGCGACGATCGGACGATCGATCGTTGGGTGGGTAGCGCGCGCCCCACCTTGAACAGATCACCCTGATTGTCGCCTCGACTTGAAAATGAAAAGCGCGCTCACTCGTGCCCGAGCAGGCCCAAGCGCGCCGCCGTCGTCTCGAACAGCGTCTTGATGGCCAGGGCATAGGCGCCTTCGCCGCGGCCGCGCACGCCGAAGCGGGGATCGTAAAGCTCGCCGCCGCGGGTCTCGCGGATGCGGTGCAAGACGCGATCAGCTTGCAGCGGCAAGTTGGTGCGCAGCCGCTCGGAGAAGACGTCCTTCACCGAGCCTGGCAGGCGCAGCAACACGAATCCCGCTGACTGCGCGCCCGCCGCGCGCGCCGCCGTCAGCACTTTTGGAATGTCCTGGTCGTTGAGCCCGGGAATGATCGGCGCGACGTTCACGCCGACGGAGATCCCGGCCCCCGCCAGCTTTTCAATCACCCGCAGCCGCCGCGCCGGCGTCGGCACATATGGTTCGATGGCCCGCGCTTTCTCCTCGTCCCAGAACGGAATGCTCACCCGCACGTGCACCGACGCGGCCGCGGTCAGTGCCGTCAGCACGTCGATGTCGCGTTCAACCAACGCCGACTTGGTGATGATGCCGGCGGGGTTGCCGTGCTGGGCGCAGACCTCCAGACAGCCGCGGGTCAGTCGATACGAAGCCTCGAGCGGCTGATAGCAGTCGGTGACGCCGCTGAAGACCACCGTCTCCTTGCGCCAGCTTTTCTTGGCGAACGCCTTGCGCAGCAACGCCGGCGCGTCCGGCTTGACCACGATCTTGCGATCAAAGTCAGTGCCCGCGCCCATCCCCAGATATTCGTGTGACGGTCGGGCATAGCAATACGCACAGCCGTGAAAGCAGCCGCGGTACGGGTTCACGCTGTAGGTGAAGCCGACGTCCGGGCTGTCGTTCTTGGCCAGGATGGTGCGCGCGTGGTCTTCGTAGACGGTCAGGCGAACCTCCGGTGCGCCTTCCAGGTAGACCACGTCCGTGGTGGCCCACGGGTTGGGCGGATTGGACAGCGCCAGCGGTCTCACCGGGCAAAAGTCTAAGACTGAACAAAGGTTCAGTCAAGACGAATCGCGGTTTTTCCCGAGAATAATCGGCCAAACGCCCCCCAGCGTTCAGCGCGCGCGGGCGTACGGCGGAGGCCAGGCGATCTCGGCGCCCAGTTGCGCCGCGGCGTGCAGCGGCCAGTACGGATCACGCAACATCTCGCGTGCCAGCGGGATCAGGTCCGCCTGACCGGTGCGCAGGACGTGCTCGGCCTGGGACGCGCTGGTGATCGTTCCGATCGCCGCCGTGGGAATTCCCGCCTCCCGCCGGATACGCGCCGCGAACGGCGGCTGATAGCCGGGCCCCATGTCGATGGCCACCCGCGGGGCGATGCCGCCCGACGAGCAGTCGATCAGGTCGACGCCGTCTTCCTTCAATAGCCGCGAAAGCGCGATCGAATCTTCGATGTCCCAGCTGTTCCGTCGTTGCCTAGCCAGTCGGTGGTCGACAGCCGCGTCAGCAGCGGGCGATCGTCGGGCCACACGCGGCGGATGGCCCGCGCCACTTCGCGCACCAGACGCGTGCGCCCGTCGAAGCTGCCGCCCCAGGCGTCGGTGCGCTTGTTGGCCACCGGCGACAGGAACTCGTGCAGCAGGTAGCCGTGAGCGGCGTGAATCTCGATCACCTGAAAACCGGCCACCCGGGCCCGGGTGGCCGCCGCCGCGAACGCCGCGATCACCTCGGCGATGGCCGGTGCGCTCAAGGCTTCGGGCACGGTATAGGGCGCGTCGAACGCCTCGGCGCTGGGCGCCACCTGCTCGCGCACAAAACGCGTGATTCTTTCCAGCGCCGGCACCTGCGCGTCCTCCAAAGACCCAAATCCTCGGCGCTGATGCGCCCGCGCGCCTCGACCGCCGTCGCCTCGGTCATCACCAAACCGGCGCCACCGACGGCGCGGCTGCCCAGATGAACCAGGTGCCATTCACTGGCAAATCCGTCCTCGCACGAGTACTGGCACATGGGCGAGACGCCGATGCGGTTGCGCAGGGTCAGCCCCCGCAGCGTCAGGGGATCGAAAAGCATGGGCCCGGACATACCGCTGCACGCCCGTCACGGCAACGCGCATCGCCATCGGCGGGGGCGACAGAAGCGCGGTTTTTCTGCGGGCCAGCGCCGGCCTTCACTTGCCGCGACCACGGTGGAATCGTAATGTGTCGCCCCTCATGGCCGGCCAATTCGACGAATTTGCACGTCTGGCCTCGCTTCCGCCGTACGTTCTGGCCGCGGTCGACGAGCTGAAATCCCGGCTGCGCGCCGAAGGACACGACGTCTTCGATTTCGGTCTGGGCAACCCCGACGGCCCCAGCCCGGTCGCCGTGATCGAACGCCTGACCACCGAGGTCCGCCGCCCCGGTAACCAACGCTATATGCCGTCGAAGGGCCTGCCCGAAGTGCGGCGCGCGATCTGCGACTGGTACCAGCGGCGCTATCAACAGACCTTCGATCCCGACAAGGAATCCGTCGTCACCATCGGCGCGAAGGAAGGACTGGCGCATCTGCTGCTGGCCCTGGTCGGTCCCGGCGACTGCGTGCTGTCACCCGACCCGTGCTATCCGATTCACCGTTACGGCGTGATCATCGCCGGCGGCGAGCCGGTACCGGTGGCGGTGCGGCCCGGCGGCGATCACTTCGCCGCCATCGAGGCGGCGCTGGGCAAGGCGCCGCGCAAGCCGAAAGGGTTGATCGTCAACTTCCCGCACAACCCGACATCGGCGACGGCGGACCTGGGTTTTTATGCCCGCGTCGTTGCGCTGGCCCGTCGCGAGCACCTGTGGGTGATCTCCGATCTGGCGTACGCCGATCTTTCTTACGACGGCCAGTCGGCGCCCAGTATCTTTCAGGTGCCGGGCGCGCGCGACGTGGCGGTGGAATTTTTCACCGTGTCGAAGAGCTACTCGATGCCGGGCTGGAGGGTGGGCTTCTGCGTCGGCGGCGAACGTCTGGTCGGCGCGCTGACGACGATCAAAGGTTATCTCGACTACGGCATCTTCGCGCCGGCCCAGCTGGCGGCGGCCACCGCGCTTTCCTCGTGCGACGCCGACGTGGTGGCCAACCGCGATCGCTATCGCCACCGTGCCGAAGTACTGGTGCGCGGCCTCGGCGACGCCGGCTGGTCGGTCGACAAACCGATCGCCTCGATGTTCGTGTGGGCGGCGGTCCCGGCCTCGCACCGGCACCTGGGCGCGGTGGGCTTTGCCTCGGCCTTGCTGGAAAGAGCCAAGGTGGCGGTGTCGCCGGGCCTGGGCTTTGGCCCGGGCGGCGAGGGGTACGTGCGCTTCGCCCTGATCGAACCCGACCAGCGGGTGGCGAAAGCCTGTGCCGCGATTGGCAAATTCCTGCGCGAGCCGGTCTAGGAACCGGGTTTCGCAACAACCTTTGACAACAGAACGTCGTTCCAGTAAAAACCCCGCTCCATGCCTGCGACACCTTCGCGCACCAATCGTACGACCTTCCAGGCCAAAGAACCTTACGCGCGCGCGTGGTTCGTCGCCGACGTCGAGGGCAAGACCCTCGGACGCGCGGCCACCAAGATCGCGGACGTGCTGCGCGGCAAGCACCGCGCCTCGTTCACGCCTCACGTGGACGCCGGCGACTTCGTCGTCGTGGTGAACGCCGAGAAGATCAAGCTCACCGGCAAGAAGATGGACATCAAGCTTTATCGCGACCACTCGCTGTTTCCCGGCGGGTTGCGGACGCAGACCGCGGCGCAGCTGCTGGCGCGTCACCCCGAAGATTTGGTCAAGCGCGCCGTGTGGGGCATGTTGCCCAAGGGACCGCTCGGCCGTCGTATCTACAAGAAGCTGAAAGTGTACGTCGGGGCGGCCCATCCGCACGAGGCACAGCAGCCCAAACCCCTCGCCCTGTCCTAACGCGGAGTCCGTCCATGCCTGATCCAGCGAAGAGCATTTACGCCACTGGCCGCCGCAAGCACGCGGTGGCGCGTGTCTGGTTGCAGCCGGGCTCCGGCAAGATCGAGATCAACCGCCGCACGCTGGAGGATTACTTCGGCCGTGAGACGTCGCGCATGGTCTTCCGGCAGGCCTTCGAGCTGACCGAGACCTCGGGAAGCTTCGACGTCTTCGTGAACGTGTCGGGCGGCGGCCTTTCGGGCCAGGCCGATGCGATTCGCCATGGCGTTTCGCGCGCGCTGATCAAGGTCGAGCCGACGTACCGCCCGGCGCTGAAGAAGGCCGGCTACCTGACGCGCGATGCGCGCCAGAAAGAGCGCAAGAAGTACGGCCAGCGCGGCGCTCGCGCCCGCTTCCAGTTCAGTAAGCGGTAGGTCTTCACTTCGATCGCGACGGCGGCCGACGATCGTGGCCGGTGCTGGAAGGCGAGGCCGAGAATCCGGACGGAATGGCGAATGGATCCACGTTAGCGCGGGGTGAGGGTCCGGCCGGGTTACACTGTCTCCGTGAGGCATCGGCTGCTCACTCGGCTGTTGCTGGGGACGTTGGTGCCGACGGTGGCGGCGCTGGGCGTGTTCGGGGTGCTGGCGCACGAGGTGGCGCGGCGATCGCTGGAAGACGAGCTTGGGCGGCGCCTGGGCACCGCCGCCGCGGGTGTGGCGCTGACGGTACTGCCAGACCAACTGCGCGAGCTTGGTCCCGGCGATGAAGATTCGCTGACGTACGCCAACGTGGGGCGCAAGCTGAAGGTGGCGCGTGAACGCCTGGACGTCCGGCGGGTGCTGGTGGTGGCGGCCGATCTCACTGGACGCGGCGACACCGACGGCCGCGTGGCCCTGGGCGCGCCCGCGCACGAGATCAGCGCCGATCATTCGGAGATTGAAAAGGCGCGCAGCGGAACGCCCAGCGCTTCGTTGCTGTTCGTTGGCCACGATCAGCTTCCGTACAAACGCGCCTACGCGGTGATCGGCACGCCGGGCGCCGGCGCCGCCGGGTTCGCGGTGGTGGAAGGCAGCGCCGATTATTTTCGCGTGCTGGCCACCTTTCGACGCTGGCTGGTCACCGGCGGGCTGGTGGCGCTGCTGGTGGTCCTGGCCATCACCGTGGTCCTCGCCCGGCGCATCACCGATCCGGTGGCACGGCTGGCGGGCGCGGCGGCGGCCATCGGGCGCGGCGAGCTCGAAACGCGCGTGCCGGTCGAACGTCGCGACGAGATCGGTCTGCTCGCCAGCACGCTGGACGACATGCGCGCCTCGCTGCGCGCGCGCGACGAACGGCTGCAGATGATGCTGGCCGGGATCGCCCACGAGGTGCGCAATCCTCTTGGTGGCCTGGAGCTTTACGCCGGCTTGCTGCGTGATGCGCTGGGCGATCAACCAGACCGCCTGCAGGAAGTGGCGCGCATCGAACGCGAACTTTCCTATCTCAAGACCGTGGTCTCGGAGTTTCTCGATTACGCCCGCCGCCCGCCGCTGGATCTCTCTTCCGTTGCGCTGGCGCCGCTTCTGGCCGAGGTGCGCGAGCTGGCGGCTGCCGCCGGGACTGCCACCGTCGAGGTGGCGGCGGTCGATGGCATCACGGCACACGCGGACGCCGGCCAACTGCGCCGCGCGCTGCTCAACCTGGCCCGCAACGCCGTCAGCGCCGCCGGCGGCCGCAGCGACGGTCAAGGCCGGGTGACGTTGGCCGCCGCCCGCGCCGGCGATCGCGTGCGCGTCGAGATCATCGACAACGGGCCCGGCGTTCCTATCGATCTTCGCGACAGGATCTTCACGCCGTTCTTCACGACGCGCGAAAAAGGCACCGGCCTGGGCCTGGCCTTTGTGCGCGAGATCGTGCGCGATCACGGCGGCGACGTCGTGGTGGACGGCGCGCCCGGCGGCGGGGCTCGCTTTCGCCTCGATCTGCCGTCAGGATCTTAGCCGTCATGCCCACGCTCATCACCACCGACGCGCGCATGCTGGATCACAATGCCGGCCCCGGGCACCCGGAGTCACCGGCGCGCCTGGCCTGCCTGCTGCGTGATCTTGCCGACTACCCTATCCTCGGCACCACCGTGCGCTCGGCCCGCGCCGCCACCGACGCCGAGATCGAAACGGTGCACGGCGCCGCTTACTGCGCCGGCTTGCGCGCCGTCGCCGGGCGCGCGGTGCAGCTGGATCCGGACACCGCGCTTTCGCCGGGCAGCTACACCGCCGCGCGCCTGGCCGCCGGCGCCGCCGTCGAAGCGGTGGACGACGTGTGGCACGGACGGGCCGAAAATGCTTTCGCCCTGGTGCGCCCGCCCGGCCACCACGCCGAACGCTCACAGGCGATGGGCTTTTGTCTCTTCAACAACGCCGCCATCGCCGCCGAGGCCGCCCGTCGCCTGGGCGCCGCGCGAGTGATGATCCTCGACTGGGACGTGCACCACGGCAACGGCACGCAGCACATCTTTCAAAGCCGGCGCGACGTCCTTTACGCGTCGTCGCACCAGTTCCCGTTTTATCCCGGCACCGGCGCGCCCGACGAGATCGGCACCGGCGATGGCGTCGGCTTCACCGTCAACTGCGCGCTGCCCGCCGGCCAGGCCGACGCCGACTACGGCGCGGTTTTTCACGACTTGTTCCTGCCCGCCGGCCGCGCCTTCAAACCCGAGATCATCATCGTGTCGGCGGGATTCGATCCGCACGCCGCCGATCCGCTGGCCCAGATGCGCGTCACCGAGCACGGCTTTTCGGCGATGGGCACGGCGATGAAGGCGCTGGCCGACGAATGCTGCGGCGGCAAGCTGGTCCTCCTGCTGGAAGGCGGCTACGACCTGCACGCCCTGCGCGATTCGGTGCGCACCTGTTTGGACGTGCTGACCGGCGCGCGTGACGATTTTCCGCATGGCGTGGGACCGGCCGCCACTGCAGCCGTGGCGGCCACGCGCAACGCCCTGGCCCGGGTGGGCCTGGCTTTGCCGCGTACCTGACGTGTCGTTCGCGCCGCAAACGTCGCCGCCCGATTCGGCGGACGCCGAAGACGCCGCGCTGGCCACTCGCATCGGACGGATGCTGGGCGGCGGATCGGGGCCGCGGATGGCGCGGCTGTTTCACCGGCTGCTCGCCCTCATCTTCCTCATTGCCTGGATTTCACTGGGCGTGCAGGTGCGCGTGCTGATCGGCGCGCGGGGTCTTCTGCCGGTCGCCGACGTGTTCGCGGCGGCGCATGCCGACCAACCGGCGGTCTCGTTCGCCGATTTTCCGACGCTGCTGTGGCTGGCCCACGGCGACGCGGTGCTGGTGGCCGGCACCATCGTCGGCGCGCTGCTGGCCTTGCTGGCGCTGGCTGGCCTGCGGCCGCGCCTCTGCTTCGCGCTGTCGACGATCCTGTATTTCAGCTATGCCACCGCGGGTCGGCTGTTCCTGTCGTTTCAGTGGGACAATCTGCTTCTCGAGTGCGGATTCCTGGCGGTGTTCCTGCCCGCTGATCGCCCGTCGCCGGCCATTCATTTTCTGTTTCGGGTGCTGCTGTTCAAGCTGTACTTCGAATCTGGGATCGCCAAATGGCAGTCGAATCTCCACGACTGGCAGGACGGCAGCGCGATGACGGTTTACTACGAGACCGCCCCGCTGCCGACGGCGCTGGCCTGGTTCGCTCACAACCTGCCCGCCTGGTGGCACCACGTCGAAAGCCGCGCCGTGCTGCTGCTGGAGCTGGTGGTCCCGTTCGCCATCTTCGGAACGCGCCGCGCGCGCCTCTGCGCCGCCGTCGCCTTCACCGGGTTTCAGATCTTGAACATCGCCACCGCCAACTACGGGTTCTTCTGCTATCTGGCGCTGGCCCTGAACGTGTTCCTGCTGGCTGATCCGGCGCGCCTCGAGGACGAAGAGGCGCCGCTTTTGCCGCCGCCCACGCTGGCGCGCCGCGGGCTGGTCGCGCTCGGTGTGACGGCCTTCCTGGGGGCGTCGTTGATCGAAGCGCTGTTTAACTTCAGCGACGGCGGACCTTTGCTGGCGCGTTTTTCGGGCGTCTTCGCGCTGACGCAACGGACCCGCGTCGTGAACACCTATCATCTCTTCGCGGCCATCACCCGTGAACGCATCGAGCCCGAATTCCAAACCCTGGACGCCGGCGCTGATCTCGCCGACCAGGGTGCCTGGCGCGCACACGATCTGTGGCACAAGCCGGGCGATCCCACCCGCCGCCCGGACTTCGTCGCGCCGCACCAGCCGCGCGTGGATTTTCAGCTGTGGTTCCACGGCCTCAGTTTTCGCCGCCGGCCTGCATACATGGCGGTGTTGCTCGAACGAATGTGCGAGGATGCGCCGGCTGTGCAGCCGCTGTTTCAATCGCCGCTGCCGCCGCACCCGGCGGCGGTGCGCGTGGTTTACTGGCAGTATCACTTCACCGCGCCCGGCGATGCGCCATCGTCGGCGGTGAAAGCCTGGTGGCGCCGCGATCGCGTGGCCACCGCTGCGCCCATCCTCTGTCCCCCCGCTACACCATGAGAAAAGCATCACTCGGCACCCTGTTTTTGACGGTCTTTCTGGATCTGCTCGGCTTCGGGCTGGTCATTCCGTTTCTGCCGGGCGTGGCCCGGAACCTGGGCGCCAGCGACTTCGTGGCCACGCTGCCGGGGGCGGTCTACTCGCTGATGCAGTTCCTGTTCGTGCCCATCTGGGGACGGCTGTCGGATCGCATCGGGCGACGACCAGTTTTACTGGTCAGCATCGCCGGCTCGGCGATCGGGATGGCGGGCCTGGGCCTGGCCAACAGCCTGGTCTTCATCTTCGTGGCCCGCATTTTCAGCGGCGTGGCGACAGCGAACATCGCTGTGGCGCAGGCGTACATCGCCGACGTGACGCCGCCAGAGCGCCGCGCGCGCGGCATGGGCATCATCGGCATGGCGTTCGGCCTGGGGTTCATCATCGGCCCCTTCGTCGGTGGCGAGCTGGGACACTTCGTGATCCTGGGCCATCCCGGCGCGCTGGCCGCTTTCGTCGCGTCGGGTCTGTCGCTGGTCAATCTGCTTTTGGCCCTGCGCACGCTGCCGGAATCGCTGCCCGCCGAGGCGCGCGGAAGATCCGTCCGTCGGGCGACGCCGCTGGATTTCGAGCAGATTCGGCGAGCCATTGCGCTGCCCGGGGTAGGCGCGGCGATGGCCATCAGCTTCATGGTGGTGTTCTGGTTCGCCGGCATGGAGCAGACGTTCCGGCTTTTCACGGAAGACAAGTTCGGCATGTCCGACGTCGGCACGGGGCGCCTGTTCGGCCTGGTGGGCGTCGTGGCGGCGACGGTGCAAGGTGGGCTCATCCACCGGCTGACCCGGGCATTCGGCGAAGTGAAGCTGGTGCGCAGTGGGATCGTCTGCCAGGCGTTCGCCTTCGCCCTGCTGGGCGTATCGCCGCAGCTGGGCGGCTGGTCGCTGGTCGGCATCTACGCCGCGTCGGGCCTGATCGCCCTCGGTAGTGGATTGGTGACGCCCAGCTTGTCGTCGTACGTGTCGCAGAAGACGACGCGCGACGCGCAAGGCGTGACGCTGGGCTCGTTGCAATCAGCGTCGGCGCTGGCCCGCGTGCTGGGGCCGGCCTGTGGCGGCGTCTTCTATGCGGCGATCAACCCCAGCGCGCCGTATCTGCTGGGCGCGGCCGGCATGATCCTGGCGGCATTCGTGGCCTTGCGCTTGCGGGCGGTGGCGCCGGCCGCGGCGACGGCCACCGCGACGTCAAGCGCGGTCTAGGTGGTGTTCGCACCGAAAGGGTGCGGCTGTCTGCCCTCACAAGCAGTTCCCAGGAGGTCCGGATGGGCGTCGATGGGCATTCCCGTCTTCGTTGTCGGAATCGGCTCGGGGGCGGACGCCCAGACGACGCTCACCGCGATGGCGGTGGCCGGTGGCCAGCCCCAGGCAGCGGATCCAAAGTACTACCCGGTTTCCAGCACCGCCGAGCTGGTCTCCGTCCTGGAAACCATTGGCGGCATGATCGGCAAGTGTTCCTTCGGGCTAGGAAGCCAGCCTCCCGATCCCACCAACATCGCCGTCTACGGTGATGACCTTCGCATTCCCGACGTCAAGGCGCTCTTTGGTTGCCCGGGCGTGCTGATTCCGTAGTTACTTGAGGACCGGACCGGGCGTGTTCTCGTCGCGGCGCACGGACACCCGGTTGCGGCCCGAGCGTTTGGCCTCGTACATCGCCTTGTCCGCCGCCGCCAGGAACGCCGAATCGTCGCGAATGCTGGGATCCGGAATGGCCGAGACGCCGATGCTGACGGTGACCGGGATGTTGCGCCCCCCGAAGGTGAACGTGCGCGCCTGAATGGTGGTGCGCAGACGTTCCGCCACCACCAGCGCGCCCGGCAGGTCGGTGCCGCGGCAAAGCACGGTGAATTCCTCGCCCCCGAAGCGAGCCAGGATGTCTTCGGTCCGCACCAGCGACGCCAGCATCACCGACAATTCGGACAGCACAAAGTCACCGGCGGCGTGGCCGCAGCTTTCGTTGATCTTCCGGAAAAAGTCGATGTCCACGAAGATCAAAGCCAGCGGCGTGTTGTGCCGGGTGGCGTAGGCGAATTCCTTGTCCAGGCAGTCGGTGAAGTATTTGCGGTTGAACACCTTGGTCAGGCCGTCGCGCAACGCCGACTCGAACATCTGGCGCTGGAACACCTCGTCCAGGTGATCGTGATAGGTGAAGCGCAGGATGGTCGTCGAGCCGACCATGATCTTGTCGCCGTCCGCGAGCTCGCGCCGATCGATGCGCGTGCCGTTACAGAACGTGCCGTTGGTCGACCCAAGGTCCTGCAACACCACCCGGTTGCCTTCGAACAGGATCTGGCAGTGCTCGCGCGAGACGCCTTCGTCGTTCAGGCGCAGCGTGACCTTGGGGCCGCGCCCGATGACCGTCTTTTCACCCTGCACCTGATACATCTCGCCGGCGCTGACCCCGGCCAGCACCACCAGGTAGGCGCGGTTGCGCTTGTCACCGTCGGGCGCGCGATCGGGCGGCACCGCAGGCTGTGTGCGGGTGATGTGCTGCTTGGGCGGATCGCCCTCCCCTGCCATCTTGTAATTTTACCGCGAAACGCACCGCGCGCCTATCCGGGGGGCCGCCGCTATTGTCGCTGTCGCTTGCCCGACGCAGGCTCGATGCGCCAGCGAAAACGGCCGGCACCGGCAGGACCATCGGCGAGGCGGATGCGGATGGCCTCGGACTTTTTCAGGGCCGGGACGCCGCCCACCCCCAACAGAGCCGCCGCCGCCGCCGACAAGATCGGCTCGTGCGCCACCAGCGCCACCGACGACGCGTCGGCGTGCTGGCCAAGCAGCGCGCGAATGCCCGCCACGTCCGCGTCAGGGATCAACGCGCGGGTGACGACGATGGCGCCGCGGTAGTTGACGGCGGCGGCCACGATCTCCGCCGTTTGCACCGCACGGGCCAGCGGGCTGCTGATGATCAGCGAGAAGCGAACCCCCTGATGGCAAAGCGCGCGGCCCACCCGTCGCACGTCAGCGCGGCCACGTTTGGTCAACGCCCGTTCCTCGTCGCGCGGGGCGCGTGCCTCGGCCTCGCCGTGGCGAATCAGCGTCACGCGCATGCGACGCCGTTATGAACTGTGCGAGCTGGTGTCGCCCGGCCCGGACGGCGGCGCTTCCGACGCCGGTGACGAGACCGCCAGCGCGGCTGGATCCGGCACCGCCTCGTTGGACGGCACGCTGGACGTGCCGGCCGCCGCGACCACCGGAGCCGGCCCTGGATCGATACCGGCCTTCTTCAAGGCGGCCAGATAATGATCGCGCTCGGCGATGGCAGCCAGCAAGCGCTGGCGCATCGTATCGTTGTTCTGTTTGAGCCGAGAGATCTCCGACAGGTCGCGCTGCCGGGTGGAATCGACCTTGGACGCCCGCGCGAAGGCCTTCAGGAACTCGGCCTGAGTCATCTCCACCATCGGCGTGGCGCGATAGCGGCCGACGTCGGCCTTGTCCAGATACCCTTCCGCGGCCAGGCCCAGCAGAGCCTTGGAGACCCCAGGCTCGCCGGCGCCGATGGCCAGCGCCACGTCGACGGGCGTGAAGGCGTCGTTGGTCCCCGCCAATCGTTTGAGTTCATCGAACAGCTCTTGCCGATCGACTTTAGCCCCTCCTTCCGAACCACCGAAGGAGCTTTTGCCACCCGAGTGGCTTCGCTTTAGGCTCATCGAGGCATCTCCTTGTCGCTGTGACGGCCTGCCTTATACCACCAATCGGTCGTGGGCAGGCGCATCGATGCGGGAGAGGGAAGGCAGAGCCCTAGCGACGCTTGCGCCGTTTGCCACCGCCGCGGGCTGGCGAGGACGGCGCTGTGGCCGCCCCGTCGCCGGCGGCCAGGGCCGGCTGCTGCCACAAGCGCAGCGACTGCGGATCGCGCCGGTAGCGGCGCACCAGGTACACCAGCAGGGCCAGACCCAACGCCACCGAGATGATCCCGATGAACTGCGACGTCGACAACGGTCCGACGTTGCCGCGCTGGTCGTCATCGCGGACTATCTCGATGAGTGGGCGCATGATGCCGTAGCCCAGCACCCAGCCCAGAAAGACCTGCCCGGAGAACTTGCGGTATCGGCGCAGCAGCATCAGCAGACCGAACAAGGCCAGCCCCACCAGCGCTTCGTAGATTTGCGTCGGGTGCACCGGGTACGACCACAAGGCATCGCGCGAAAGCCCGAAGTCCTGCACGTGGTGTTTCCAGGCCGGACTGTCCTTGGGAAAACGAATCGCCCATGGCAGATCGTCGCTACGCGCGCCGAAGTCACACCCGAACAACAGGCAGCCAACGCGGGTGATGGCGGTGCCCAGCACCACCTGCGGCGCCGCCACGTCGGCCCATTTGAGAAGCGGGATCTTACGCTTGTGGCAGCCGTACCAGCTGGCCAGAAAGCCGCCGATCATCCCGCCGTAGGCCACCAGCCCGCCGCGGTTGACCATGAAAATCTCGAAAAAATTGTTGAAGTCGCTGAGATTGGTAAGGACGTAAAGCAGCCGCGCCCCGACGATCGCCCACACCGCCGTCCACATATAGATGGCCGCCGCATCGTCCTGGCGAATGCCGTCTTCCTTGGCCAGACGCATGGCCAAAAACCAGCCGACGATCAGCGACGTGCCCAGCATGACGCCGTACGAGTAGATCGGCACCGGCGTCCAGGGATGGGAAAAGCCGGCTCCCGACGGAAACCACGAGCCCGACTTGAAGCCGATCAGCAACTCGGCGCCCGCCAGCATGTAAAGCGGCGTCGAGCTGCGCGGCCGCTTGGGATCGCGGCGGCGCTGGATGGTGTCGTAGACGAGCGTGCCCACCGCCAGCACCAACGCCACCACAAACAGAAACTTGGAGGGAATGTTGATCAGTACCGGCCGCATGTCTCGGGAAAGCTAACAGATAGCCGGGCAGTGTGCCCGCGCCGGAGGGCCTTACCGCTCCGGCGCGCTCAAACATTCCTATCTCAACCAGGTCGTGACCCACCTTGCGGGGTGAAGATGGGGCTCATAGGAGGGCGCAAGCCCGCCCACGACTCTTTAGGTGTTCTTCGGCGCGTCGGTGTATTCGGCGTCGATGACGTCATCCTTGCTGCCGGTACCGGGTGCGCCCTCCGACGGAGCGCCGCCGCCCGGGGCGGCACCGTCGCCGCCACCGGCGTTCGAGGCGGCACGGTACAGGACCTCGGCCATCTTGTGCGAAGCCTTCTGCAGCTTCTCGAAGGCGGCCTTCAGCGCGTCGGCATCCTTGGGGTCGCGGTTCGCCTCCAGGGTGACCTTGGTTTCCTTCAGCGCCTCTTCCAGTTCGGCCTTGTCGGTGTCTGGGATCTTGTCGCGGTTTTCATCCAGGTGCTTTTGCACCGTGAAGCTCAGCGATTCGAGCTGATTGCGCGCCTCGATGGCCTCGCGCCGCTTCTTGTCCTCGGTCTCGTGCTCCTGGGCATCTTTTACCATGCGCTGGATATCCGCCTCGGAGATGCCTGAAGAAGCGGTGATGGTGATGTGTTGCTGCTTGCTGGTGGCCTTGTCCTTGGCCGACACGTTGACGATGCCGTTGGCGTCGATGTCGAACGTGACTTCGATCTGCGGCATCCCACGCGGCGCCGACGGCAGACCGTCCAGGCCGAACTTGCCCAGCAGCCGATTGTCCGTGGCCATGGGACGTTCGCCTTGGAACACCTTCACCTCGACGGAGCTCTGATTGTCCGCCGCGGTGGAGAACACCTCGGACTTCTTGGTCGGGATGGTGGTGTTGCGCGGGATGAGCGTGGTCATCACGCCACCCAGGGTCTCGATGCCCAGCGACAGCGGCGTCACATCCAACAGCAACATGTCCTTCACATCGCCCGACAGCACGCCCGCTTGCACCGCCGCGCCCAGCGCGACGACCTCGTCGGGGTTGACACCTTTGTGCGGCTCCCGGCCGAAGAATTCCTTCACCAGCTTCTGCACCATCGGGATGCGGGTCGAACCGCCGACCAGCACCACCTCGGCGATGTCGGAGGCCTTCTTGTTGGCGTCGGCCAGTGCTTTCTTCGACGGCTCGATGGTGCGGTTGACGAGATCGCCCATCAACTGTTCCAGCTTGGCGCGCGACAGCTTGACCTGCATGTGCTTCGGTCCGCTGGCGTCGGCGGTCAAAAACGGCAGGTTGATCTCCGTCTCGCTGACCGATGACAGCTCGATCTTCGCCTTCTCGGCGGCCTCGCGCAGACGCTGGATGACCATCTTGTCCTTGGAGACGTCGATGCCCTGGTCCTTCTTGAACTCGGCGATCAGCCAGTCCATCACCTGCAAGTCGATGTCGTCACCACCGAGGTGGGTGTCGCCATTGGTGGAGACAACCTCGACGACCTTTTCGCCGACCTCGAGGATCGAGATATCGAACGTACCGCCACCGAAGTCATAAACGGCGATCAGGTGGTCCTTGCCCTTGTCCAGGCCATAGGCCAGCGCGGCGGCCGTCGGCTCGTTGACGATGCGCTTCACGTCCAGGCCAGCGATGCGGCCGGCGTCCTTGGTCGCCTGGCGCTGGGCATCGTTGAAGTACGCCGGAACGGTGATCACCGCCTCGGTGACCTTCTCGCCCAGATAGTCCTCGGCGGCGCGTTTCAGCTTGCCCAGGATCTTAGCCGAGATCTCCGGCGGCGAGTTCTTCTTGCCGCGGATCTCGACCCCCGCTTCGCCGTTGCCGCCGCGCGCGACCTTGTACGGGATGCGCTTGGTCTCGTCGCCGACCTCGTCAAAGCGACGGCCCATGAAGCGCTTGATGGAATAGACGGTGTTCTCGGGGTTGGTGATCGCCTGGCGGCGTGCAATCTGCCCGACCAGCACCTCACCCTTGTCATCCCACGCCACCACCGACGGGGTCAGACGGCCGCCTTCTTCGTTGGGGATGACCTTGGGGTCCTTGCCTTCCATGATGGCCACGACGGAGTTGGTGGTGCCCAGGTCGATTCCGATGATCTTGCCCATTGTGGGATTTCCCTTCGGGGTTCTCTGCTTGGTGGTTTCGAAAATGATTGCGAGGCGTTGCAACCACAACCTCACGAGGTTGGAAGCTAAGCACCTGCCCCCAACCGTCAAGCAAACTGGCGGCGCCTTGGCGCCTTGGCCTTCACTTGACCTGAAAGGGGATGTTGGCTGTTCCCGCGTGGCCCTTGCCATCCAGAGCATAGACATACGCCCGGAAATTCCCGGCGGCCGTCGGCGCGGGAATGGCCAGCATCGGAGCGGCGGTCCACTGCGACAGCCCCACCCGCGCCGGGCGCGAACCGGACCAGGCGAAGGTCATGGCATCGAGGTGGGGCAGGATTCGCCGGCGACGCCCAGGTCGGGCTGAGTCTCCAATGTCCGATCGTACGATCGGGTTGGCGCGCGGGCGCGAATCGCTATACTGAACGGATGTTTCATCCGGTGGTCTCGGCCTGGCTTTCGCGGAAGTTCGAGGGGCCGACGCCGGCGCAGGAAAAAGCCTGGCCGCTGATCGCCGACGGGCGCGACGTGCTGGTGACGGCGCCGACCGGATCGGGCAAGACGCTGGCGGCGTTCCTGGCTTGTCTCGACCGCCTGATCGTCGAGGCGATGGATCACGACGGCGTGCTGCCCGATCGCACCGCCATCCTTTACGTGTCGCCGCTGAAGGCGTTGTCCAACGACATCCGCCGCAACCTGGAAGAGCCGCTGGCGGAGCTGCGCGACCTGGCCGTCGTGCTCGGTTACCCGGCGCCGCCCATTCGCACTGCCGTGCGCACCGGCGACACCACCGCCCGCGAACGGCGCGAGATGACCCGCCGCTCGCCGCACGTGCTGGTGACCACGCCCGAGTCGCTGTACATCCTGCTGACGTCGGACTCGGGCCGCAAAGGGCTGCGCGATGTGCGCACGGTGATCGTCGACGAGATCCACGCCGTGGCGGCCGACAAGCGCGGCGCTCACCTGGCGCTGTCGCTGGAACGCCTGGAGGCGCTGGTGACCGGCGCCGGCGGCCAGCTGCAGCGCCTGGGTCTGTCGGCGACGGTGAACCCGTTGTCGGTGGCCGGGCACCTGCTGTGCGGCGCCGGCCGCCCCCAGCCGACGGTGGTCGACGTCGGCCAGCGCCGCGACCTGGACCTCGGCATCGAAGTCCTGCAGGACGAGCTGGGCGCCGTCTGCACCAACGAACAATGGGGCGAGATCTACGACCGCCTGGCCGACCTGGCCCGGGCGCACCGATCAACGATCGTCTTCGTCAACACGCGCCGCCTGGTCGAACGCCTGGCCCATCACCTGGGCGAACGACTGGGCGAAAACGTGGTCGCCGCCCACCACGGCAGCCTGTCGCGCGAACGCCGCCACAAGGCCGAACGCCGCCTGAAAGACGGCGAGCTCAAGCTGGTGGTAGCGACGGCGTCACTGGAGCTGGGCCTTGACGTGGGCGCGGTGGACCTGGCTTGTCTGGTCGGCTCGCCGCGATCGATCGCCACCGGGTTGCAGCGCATCGGACGCTCGGGCCACGCGCTGCAGGCGACGCCGAAGGGCCGGCTGTTTCCGCTGACCCGCGATCAGCTGGTGGAATGCGCGGCGCTGGTGCGGGCGGCGCGCCGCGCGCAGATCGACGCCATCGCCTTGCGCGACGCCCCGCTGGACGTGCTGGCGCAGCAGATCGTCGCCGCCTGTTCGTGCGAGGACTGGGATGAAGACGCGCTTTACGCCGTCTGCAAGAAGGCCGCGCCCTACGCCCATCTGGAACGCGCGCAGTTCGATCAGATCGTCGACATGCTGTCAGAGGGCATCGCCACCAGCCGCGGGCGTTCGGGCGCCATGCTCCACCGCGACGCGGTCGCGCGCCGGCTGCGCGGGCGGCGCGGGGCGCGCCTCGGCGCGCTGACGTCGGGCGGGGCCATCCCGGACAACGCCAACTACAACGTGCTGCTGGAACCCGAAGGAACGTTAATCGGCACGCTGGATGAAGATTTTGCCATCGAGACCCTGGCCGGCGACGTGATCCTGCTCGGCAATTCATCGTGGCGGGTGCGGCGGGTGGAAGCGGGCGTGGTGCGTGTCGAGGACGCCGCCGGCGCGCCACCAACGATTCCGTTCTGGCTGGGCGAGGGCCCGGCCCGCACGCGCGAGCTGTCCGCCGAGGTGGCGGTGCTGCGCGAGGAGGCGGTCATCCCCACGCCCGCCGACGCGCCCGCGGCCCGCGAAGCCGTGTTGACCTCGCTGATGCAAAGCTGCGCCCTCGATCGCCGCGGCGCCGATCTGGTGCGCGATTACCTGCGCGCCGGCCAGGCCGTGCTGGGCGCCGTGCCGACGCAGACGCGCCTCATCGCCGAAAGATTTTTCGACGAGGGTGGCGGCATGCAGCTGGTGATTCACGCGCCCTTCGGCGGGCGCATCAACCGCGCCTGGGGCATGGCCCTGCGCAAGAAGTTCTGCCGCAGCTTTGATTTCGAGCTGCAGGCCGCCGCCACCGACGACGGCATCGTGCTGTCGCTGGGCGCGCAGCACAGCTTCCCTCTGGAGGTGGTCTTCCAGATGGTGCGGCCCGATGACGTCGACGAGACGCTGACCCAGGCGGCGTTGCAGGCGCCGATGTTCGAGACCCGCTGGCGCTGGAACGCCATGCGCGCGCTGGCTCTGCTGCGCCATCAGGGTGGCCGGCGCGTCCCGCCGCAGATCCAGCGCATGCGGGCCCAAGATCTGATCGCCGCGGTTTTCCCCGCCCAGCTTGGCTGCCAGGACAACCACGGCGGAGGCGCCATCGAAGTTCCCGATCATCCGCTGGTGCGCGAGACCGTGCGCGATTGCCTGACCGAGGCGATGGACGCCGCCGGCCTGCGCGCGATGCTGACCGATCTTTTGGCCGGGCGGATCGAGACGATCTGTCGGGACGTCGTCGAGCCGTCGGTGTTCTCGCACGAGATCTTGAACGCCAATCCGTACGCGTTCCTCGACGATGCGCCGCTGGAAGAACGGCGCACGCGCGCGGTGGCGGTGCGGCGCGGCCTGCCGGCCGACGTCGCCGATCGCATCGGCGGTCTTGATCCCGAGCGCATCGCCGAGGTGGTGGCCGAGGCGCAGCCCGACCTGCGCGGCGCCGATGAGCTGCACGACTTGCTGCTGGATCTCGGCGGCCTGCCCGAAGCGCTGGCGGTGGCGCGCGGCTGGGAGCCGTTCTTCGCCGAGCTGGTCGACGCCCGTCGGGCGGCGCGCTTGCTGGGCGGCCCAGGGGATGTCCCGCTGTGGGTGGCCGCCGAGCGCCGCTCGCTGGCGGCGACGGTGTGGCCCGGCCGCGCCTTCTCGCCCGACGTCGTCGAGCCGCCCGCCCGCCGCGCGCCTGTCTGGACCGAACGCGACGGCGCGCTGACCGAAGTGGTGCGCGCGCACCTGCACCTGGTCGGCCCGACGACGGTCACGCGTTTGGCCGCGCGATTGGATGTCCCGGCGTCCGACCTGGAAGCCGCGCTCGCCCGCGTCGAGATGGAAGGCGGCGTCCTGCGCGGGCAATTCAACCCTGAGATTGGCGCTGGTGAGCTGCAATGGTGTGATCGCAGGCTGCTGGCCCGGATCAACCGCCGCATGCTGGACGGCCTGCGCCGTGAGATCGAACCGGCGACGACGGCCGAATATCTGCGCTTCTTGCTGGGCTGGCAACACGTGCGCCCGGGAACGCAGCTGGCCGGACGCGCGGGCCTGGCGCAGGTGGTGGCGCAGCTGCAAGGCTTCGAGCTCGCCGCCGGCGCCTGGGAACGCGACGTCTTGCCGACGCGGGTGATCGGCTACGATCCGTCGTGGCTTGATGCCCTTTGCCTTTCGGGCGAGGTGGCGTGGGGGCGCCTGGCACCGCGCGAGGCGGCCAGCGCGCCCAGCCGCGCGGCGCCCATCGCTTTGGTGCAGCGGCGCGATCTGCCGTGGCTTTTGTGCCCGCCACTCGACGACGGCGCCACCGGTTTGTCGACCGCCGCGCAGGACGTGCTGCGTTTTCTCGGCACCGCCGGGGCCAGCTTCACCGACGAGATCATCCACGGCGCCGGCCGCCTGCGCAGCGAGGTCGAGGACGCGCTGTGGGAGCTGGTCAGCGCCGGCCGCGTCACCGGCGACGGCTTCGGCGGCTTGCGCGCGTTGATCTCCGCTACCCAATCGCGCGGCGGCGCCCGCGCCCGCTGGCACGCGCGCTGGACCCGACGCACCGGCGGTCCGGTCGGCGCCGGCCGCTGGGCCTTGCTGCGCGCCCCGAACCGTCCGTCGTCCGACACTGACAGCGACAGCGTCACCGACAGCGAGGATCTGCACGAAGCCTTCGCCCGCCAGTACATCAAACGATATGGCGTGGTCCTGCGCGACGTGCTGGCCCGCGAGCCGCACGCGCCCGCCTGGCGCGATCTGCTGAAGGTCTACCGGCGCCTGGAGATGCGCGGCGAGCTGCGCGGCGGACGCCTGGTGGGCGGTTTCGTCGGCGAGCAATTCGCCGCCCCCGAAGCCGTGGAAGCCTTGCGCGCCGTGCGCCGGCAATCGGCCCACGCCAAGGACGGCCAGCCGCTGCCGGGCGAGGTGGTGCGCTTGTCCGCCTGCGATCCGCTGAATCTGGTCGGCGTCGTGACGCCGGGCCCGCGCGTGCCGGCCACCCTGGCCAACACCGTCACCTTCCGCGATGGCGTCCCCGAGGCTGTCTTTCCCGAGCCGGCCTTTGCTGTACAATCGCCCGGCGTGACTTATCAAGCGATCGCTCCGGCCGGGTCCGGGCTGCACGACGAGCTGTGAGCGCCGGCGCGCACGCCGACGGCCCCGATGCGCGGCTGCTAGAGTCCGCGCTGGCCCTCGTCGCCGACGCCGTCTTCATCACCGACGGCGCCGGCCATGTCACCTTCGCCAACGCCGCCTTTGGCAAGCTTTACGGTTACGACCAGCGCCAGGCCGGCAATCTGCCCGTCAGCGCCCTGGGGCCGCACGAGATCGCCGGCGAGACCGTGCACCGGGCGCGCGACGGTCGGGAGATTCCCGTGCGACTGATCCGGACGCCGACCGGCGCGGCGGGCGATCGGGCTGGCTGGATCTACGTCGCCCATGATCTCAGCCTAGCGCGCCGCCAAGACGACGCCCTTCGCCGCGCCGAAGAAGCGCTCGCCGCCCAGCGCGCCGCCCTTCAAGAGCTGGCCGTGCGCGACGAGCTGACCGGCCTTTACAACCACAAAGAGATGCAGCGCCTGCTGGCCGAAGAGGTCGGCCGCGGCCGTCGCTACCGCCGGCCATTGTCGTTGCTGCGCCTCGAGGTCGACGGCTTTCGCGACCGCGTCGCGGCTCAACACGGCGAGCGTGCCGCCGACGCCGTCCTGCGCGCCATCGCCGAGCTCTTGCGCACCAACTTGCGCCCCATCGATCGCCCGGCGCGCTTCACCGGCGACGAACTGGCCGTGATCCTGCCTGACACTTACGCCACCGACGCCGTGCAAGTTGCCGAACGCCTGCGGTCCCTGGTCGCCGCGCTGTCGACGCCGGTGATCACCGACGGTCGCGAGGGCCAGAACAAGAAGACGTTGAAGGTGACCTTAAGCCTGGGCGTCGCCGGCCTGAACGAATCAGAAGGCTCCAGCGACCAACTGATCCGCGCCGCCGGCTATGCCCTGGGCGAAGCGAAAGGCCGCGGCCAGAACTGCGTCGTCACCTTCGTCGACCTGGGCGTCAAGAACGACTAGCCGAGCGCGCGCTTTATTCGTCGCTGTCGTCCTTCATTCCGTGCAACAGACGGGCCTTCACCCGGGTGAACTGCCGTTCTTTGTAATGCTCGTGGCTGTTCTCGCCGCTCTCGTTCAGCTCAGCGGTGCGGGCGTCGATGATCTGGAACTCGGTGAGGA
The DNA here is from genome assembly GCA_036268875.1 of Polyangia bacterium. Classification (GTDB taxonomy): domain Bacteria; phylum Myxococcota_A; class Polyangia; order Fen-1088; family Fen-1088; genus DATKEU01. Next base: position 40,105 of record DATATI010000039.1, read on the forward strand.
CGAAGACCACCGTGCCATAGTCGGCGAACAGTGGATCGCCGGGCGGGCGGGCAATGAAGCGATCGATGCGCACCGGTAGATCAGCGACGAAGTTGATCACCCGATAGCCGGGGCCAGAAAATTCATTCTGCGGCGACGGCTTCTTGTCGGCGGCCACGGCGGCCAGATCCAGCACGTCAGGCAGGAACTTGGCCAGGGCCGGCGAGCGCGACAGGGTCTCGCGCACCTTGATGACGTCGTTCACCGACTGTCCCGGGATGACATAGTTGAACGGAACCAGCCGCTGCACCACCTCGCGCAGCACGAACAAAAGCTGCTCTTCCGAATTGGTGATCATGCGAAAACGCAGCTTGTCGTAGACGTCGGCGGCGATGGATTCCTTCTTGGCCAAGAGCTTGGTGATCAGGCTGTCGGCGTGCTTGCGGCTCCATTCGAACTCGACCACCTGGCAACCGACACTCTTCACTTCTTCGACGGTACGCAGAACCTTGTCCTCGACCAGGTGAAAGATCTGGTCGCCTGATACCGCCAGCTTGGTCAAAAGCTCGCGTCCCGCCAGGTGATGCATGACGTGCATGACTTTGAGGACCACGCAGGCCTGAGTCCGGCGTTTGCCCTTTTGCGAGGCGATGAGCAGCAGATCTTGCGGCGGCACGCCGCTGGCGATCTCCTCGGGGATCTGAAAGCCCAGGTGCCGCTCGAGGTACTCGACGGCCTGCTCGCGCAGGGCCGCCAGGCGTCGCATGTCATCTTCATCGCGCGGGTCCATCTCGTTGACGCGCAGAAAGCGCTCGACCTCGGCGCGATCGGTGAAATACAGCCGGTGCCAATCAATGACCGACCCGCCCCGGAGGAGGTTCCGGATGGCGGTCAGATCCGCCAGGGTGAAGTCTTCGTAGCGAACTTTGCGAACCGGGGATGGCGGTGCGCCGGGGGGATGCGGCTCGGCCGACGGCGCAGCGTTCGCGGCGTTTGTCGCGGGCGGTTCCAAGCGTCTCTCTTTTCCGCCGCGCGCTGCGGGGGAAACCGCGCCGGCAGAGGCGAGTCTAGGACTGCACCGCAAACCAGAGCAAGGAGAACGCTTCAACCGGCTAATTCATTTTACCTTTTGGGACGCGAAGGGGCCGGCTGAGAGAAACCGTTGCCCAAAACAGGGCACCGGCGAAAAGGGCCATGGAAAGACAGCCAATGACGGAAATCATGGTCTTGGATGACACTATCCTACCTGTAGGTTTTTCTGTCAAGATTGGGCGCCGCAAAAAGCGACCATTGGTCGGCACGGCTGACAGGGGATGCCGTCAGGTGCTGCTTGGATTACGATCCGGACGCGCCATGCTTTTCCGCGGGCCCGTCACGCTGATCTTGCTGGCTGCCGCCGCCACCGCGACGGTCGCGGGGGGTGCGATGGCCGCCGACCCGGGGTCGGCCAGCGTGGCGTTCGACGAAGCGCAGGCCTTAAGCGCCGCCCAGCGTCCGGCCGACGCGGCGGCCAAGCTGGACCGGGCGGTGGCGATGGACCCGACCTTCGCCGACGCCTGGTTCGCCCTCGGCGTGGCCCGCCGCCGGGTCGGCCAGTGCCCGTTGGCCGTCACCGCCTATCGTCGCTACGCCGAGCTCCGGCCGACAGAGGGCGAACCATATTACGGCATGGGCCTCTGTCTGCGATCGATGGGCGATCGGCGCGCCGCCATCGACGCGATGGAAAAATATCTGGCCCTGGAGCAGCGGCCGTCGGCGCAAAAGTGGACCGACAACGCTCGGGCGGTGGTCAGCGCGTTGCGCGCCGAAGAGAAACCGACGCCCGCCATGGCGCCTTTGCCGTCGCCGCCCGCGCCGCCGCCCACGCAACCGCCCGCGCCGTCGCCGCCGGCGGTTCCACCGCCGACGTCGCTGCCGACCATCCCGCCCGCGCCCAGCCCAGCCGCAGGCATCTACGCCGACGCGCAAAGCCTGCGCGACAGCAGCCGCATCGAAGACGCCATCGCCCGTTTTCAACAAGCCATCGCCATCGACCCGAACCTCATGCCAGCGCGAGCGGCGCTGGGTGAATTGCTGCTGAAGATTCGCCGCGACGATCAAGCGGTGGCGGTTTTCCAAGCAGCCGTGCGCCAGAATCCGGGTTACGCGCTGGCCTGGTACAACCTCGGCTTCACCCTGCGCGAGCTCGGCCGCTGGCCGGCGGCGATCGACGCCTATCAGGCGTATATCAAGTTGCGGCCGACCGATCCGGATCCCTACTACGGCCTTGGCCGTGCCCTGCAACGCCTGGGACGCGGCGACGACGCGCGCATCGCTTTCCAGACGTACCTTTCGCTGGAAAAACGGCCCAGCGAAGACAAGTGGGTCAAGCAAGCGCAGGCAGCGCTGATCGAGCTGGGCGCACCCGCCCCGGCCGGCGGCGTCCGCTAACGGCGACGGCCCGGGCGGCCGGCTAGCCACGAGAAGAAAAGCAGCACGCCGCAGAACGCGGCGGCCACCGTCGCCAGCATTTTCGCGCGGGGCTGTCCGCGGCCGTCGAAGACCACGGCCAGGGTGGTCGCGGTGGCGCCGACGACGCCCCACAAAAGCTGCTGGCCAGCGTGGTACAGCATGCGGGCGTTGTCGTCGACGTTCTTGAGGCGGATCTCCAGCTGCCCGCGCAGCGCCCGATCCATGAACCGCTGCAGCTCGCCGGGCAGCGACAGCGCGGCCAGAGCCATCTCGCGCGACGCCTCGACCACCACCTCGGACCATTGCTTGCGCTCGCCGAGCAGGAAATGTTGCAAATACGGTTCAATAACCGTGCTGGGATTCATCTCTGGATCCAGCGTGGTGCAGACCCCCAGCAAGAGCAGCAGCGTGCGTTCCAGCAGGATCCATTCTTTCGGGATGTGAAAGGCGTCGCGCAGATCCGCCAGGCTGACGTTGAGATCGCGCAGATCCAGCAGGCTGGCGATGCCGCTGTTCGGTTCGAACTTCAGATCTTTCAGCGAGAAACCTTCGATGGAAATCTGCGCCCGCATCTTCTCGTGAAAGTAATGCACGACGCGGTCGAAGACCTCCGGGTCGGCCCGGCGAGAGATGAAGCCCATCTCTTTCATGGCCGCGACAATGCGGGTCGAGTCGCGGGTCATCGCCCCTTGCACGAACATCATCATCCCGCGCCGCATGGTCTCCGACACCCGGGCGGTGGCGCCGAAGTCCAGGAAGACGATGGTCGGCAGGGCGCTGTCGTTGTCCTGGGCGGGCGCCTGCAGCAGCAAATTCCCCGGGTGTGGATCGGCGTGATAAAGGCCGTCGACGAAGATCTGCTGGCAGTAGGCTTCGACGCAGAGGCGGGCGGCCTGGCGGCGATCGATCTTCTTGGCGGCCAGACCCTCGCTGTCGCTCACCTTCACGCCGTGCATCCATTCGGTGGTCAGAACCCGCGCCGTGGAGAACTCCGGCATCACGCGTGGGAAGCGGACGTTCGGCCGTCCCATAAAGTTGGCGCTGATGCGCTGGATGGCCGCCGCCTCCAGCCGAAAATCCAGTTCGGCCAGGACCATCTCGCGGATCTCGCCGTAGATGGTGTCGAAGCCATAGTCGGGCATGAACCAGCGCAGGACGCCGAAGATGCGTTTCAGCGCTTTCAGGTCGGTGCGGACGGTCTCCTCGATGTCGGGGTACTGGACCTTCACCGCCACGCGGTCGCCCGAGGGCAGGCGGGCGATGTGCACCTGACCGATCGAGGCCGACGCGACCGGCTGGCGCGCGAATTCGTTGAAGACCTGGTCGGGCGAGCGGCCAAATTCCTCGCGCACGCGGGTCTCGATGTCTTCGTAGGGGCGTGGCGGAACCTGGTCTTGCAGGCGGCGAAGCTCCTCGCGAAAGGCGTCGGGCAGAAAGTTGGCCATGATGCTGATGAGTTGGCCGACCTTGATGAAGAGCCCCCCCAGACGAATGATCGCCGCTTCGATGCGGCGGGCGTTGCGCTGGTGCTTCTGCAGCGTCACCCGCGCCAGGGAATCGGCGTTGCGAAAACGCCGCGACACCGCCAGGCCCAGATACGAAACCACCACCTGCGCGGTGACGAAGTAAGCGGTGAGCAGGCGCGAGCGACGGGCCACGGTCTGGCGGAGAATAGCCCAGAGCGCTAACCTTCGCTTATGGATGAACGGCGCAAGACCGGCGAGGTCGTTCCTCTGGAAGCGCCACCCACCGACGAGAGCGGCGGGCCGCACGCGACCAGTGACGGACCCGCGACTGGTGCCGAGGATCGCACCGGCGGCGATCGCCTGGAGCGCGATCGGGGCCTCAGCGATTTCGTGCGCCGGGCGGTTTCGGCGGGCGTGGGCGCCGCCAGCCGGTCCAAGGACGACATCATGCGGGTGGCGGCCGGCGAGATGCGTTCGTGGCTGGAACACCTCGACTTCAACAACGAGCTTTTGAAGACGCTGTCAAAGATGGTCATCGAGGTGAAGACGGAGATCCGTTTTCGCCCGACGGACGACGGCAAGATCGTGCCCGACACCGTCAACGACGTGAAGGTCAAGCCGAGCAAGCCGTAGGGCCCGGAACTGTCGCGCGCGGCGACCGTTATCGCGCGGCGGCCGCTTTGGGCTTGGGCTTGTCGACCTCGGCGAAGCAGACGGTGCGGTTGCGGCCGCCGTGCTTGGCGGCGTAAAGCGACTGGTCGGCGCGCGCGATGATGTCGGCCTTTACCTTGGCGTCGACCGGATAGCTGGCCACGCCCAGCGATAGCGTGGCCTTGAACGGTCCCTTCGACGACTGGAAGGCCTGCTGGCCGACCTCGACGCGGATGCGTTCGGCCAGCAGGCGCGCGCCGTCCTTGTCCGTTCCTTCCAAAACGATGGCGAACTCTTCGCCGCCGTAGCGGGCGACGATGTCGATCTTGCGGGCGCGGCCGTTCAGGATGGCCGCCACCTTGCGCAGCACCTCGTCGCCGGTCGGATGGCCGTAGCTGTCGTTCACCTTCTTGAAGTGGTCGATGTCGGTGAGGATCAGCGACACCGGGAACTTGTGACGATCCGCGCGTCCCAGCATGGCGGAGAACCGCTCCTGGAACGTGCGGTGATTGACCAGGCCGGTGAGCCCGTCGGTGGTGGCCTGTTCTTCCAGGGCTTGATACATGTGCGCGTTCTGCAGCGAGATGGCCACCTGGTTGGCGATCACGCCCAGCATCTCGCGCCGGTCCGACGGAAACGCGCCCGCCCGCCGGGCCGCGACGGTGAAGGTGCCGATCACTTGATCCTTGATCAAAAGCGGCAACACCAGCAGCGATTCCAGATCGCGGATGCGCATCGGGTGCGAAAACACCGGGACGTCACGCTCGCGCCATTCGCCGCCGGCGGGCAAGGCCAGTTTGTTCTTCGCCACCATCGACACCATCGACGACGGATCAGCGTGCGTGGTGCCGTCCAGCTTGTCGGCCCACTGTCCGACGGCGCGCCGGATGGTGTGCGAGGCGCGGCGGGCGTCGTAGGTGGCGATGGCGGCAAAGTCGAACTCGCACACGCCGCGCGCGCCGGCGATGGCGGCGTCGTACACCTCGGCCAGGGTCAGCGCCTGGTTGAGCTCGGCGGAGGCGCGATAGAACCGTTCGTGTTCGTGCTTCGAACGCTCGACGGCCTGGAACACCCGTTCGGACTGCACCACGCGCACCGCCTGATGGGCCGCGCTGACCATCAGGCCGGCGTCTGATTCGGTGAACGGCCGCGCTTCCTTGCGATCGGCCACCAGCACCCCGCGCAAGGTCATGCCTTCGACCACGGGCACACCCATGAACGCCGCCACCTCGGCCGGGCCGTTGTAATACGGCAGCAGCGACAGCTTGGGCGCGTCCAGCGCGAAGGTGCGCGCATCTTTCATGATCGCGCCCAGCGCGCCGGTGCGCGCCGGGATGGGCGCCTCGGCGACGTGAGTGGATTCGGTGCAGAGCTCCTTGACCTTCAGCTTCTCGCCGCTTTCGTCCAGCCACAGCAAGGCGCAGGTCTGCAGGTCCATCGACTTTTTCAGCAGGTCAAGAATGTAGAAAAGCTGCTGGTGGATGGTCTCGATCGATCCCTGCGACAGCTTCTGCTCCTCCTCGGCACGCGAACGAACCCGGCTGTCAGCGGACAGCGACGTCGAGATCAGACGGAAATCGCGCGCCTCTTGCTTCATCGACGCCAGCTCTTCGTCCAGGCGGCGGCGGCGCTCGCGGCGCTGGCGCGAGACCTCGGCGTGCAGGAAGACCACGTTCAGCAAGGCGAAGATGGCGATGAAGCCGGCGTGCGAAAGAAAATCCGCCGACGCCGACGGACCGGCGCTGGGCCGAAACGACAGCACCGCTTCGAAACCGATCGCCGCGGCAGCCAGCGGCAGGCCGACGGCCAGCTGGTGAAACGTCACCAGGAAGCTGACCACCGCATAGACCAGCGGATGCACGGGTGAGGACGTGCCGCCCGAGACCGCCAGCAGCACGTAGACCACGGTCAAAAGCAGGATGCCGAGCTCCGCGTCGGACAGCGCTTCGCGCCGGGGCGAGCGCCGGCGCTCGGCGGTGCGCACCCGGGCCGAGATCCTCGTGCCCAGCAGCAACGTCAGCAGGCCGGCCGCGCCGGCCAGCCGCAGATCACCGCCGGGCTGGCGCAGGTCGCAAAACCACCCTTGCCATAGCAAAGCCAGCAGTGCCCCGCAGATGACGAATCCCAGCGTGGAGCGCAACGTCCGCCCGACGGCGTAGGTGATGCGCTGGCGAATTTTGGCCGCTCTCATCCGCCACCGTCACTGCGTGCGCGGGCGCGCCGGCGGCGCCGGGAACACCGACGGCGGTTTGGCGGCGGCGCCTGGGCGAGACAGATCGACGATGATCTCGCCCGGTCGAACCCAGCCTAAGTCGGTGCGGGCCACACGTTCGATGGCGCCGAGATCGGATCGCAAGGCATCCGCCTCGCGTGCCAGCTTCTCGTTCTCCGCGCGCAGATCAGCGTTGTGCTCGCGTAAGCCGCGCAGATCGCGCCGCAGCTGCAGCGTGCGCGCCAGGCCGGACCGCGCATAGACGTGGTACGGAATATACGCCAGCGCGAACGTCACCGACGCCGCGGCCACGATTCGGCCCACCCATGTCTTGGTTTCGCGGCGCATGGCCCCTCGCCCATGCAGTATCGGGGGGGGCCCTGCCAAGGGCAATTTTTCCTCCTGGCGGCGGCCAGGCGGCTTTCGGACGGGCCGCCGTTAGGCGGGCTCGCGAGAGATGCTCTCGCCGTTAGGCAGGTCGACGCGGTCGTTCGGCATGCGTCGCAGGCGTTCGCGCAGATCGTCCCGCAGCTCGCGGCCCGGCTTCGGCGCCAGCATCAAGGCGATGCCCGCGCCCACCAGCAGGCCGACCCCGAATGTCCCCAGCGAACCAGCCAGCCAGGCTCCGGTCGACTGCTTGGTCTCGAGACCGAGCATTTCCAAAATGTCGTCTTTATCCAGTTTGCGCAGATCCTTCAACGTCGTCATCACGGCACCTTCCCCTCGTTGTTTTGTCGTCCCCGGCCGCGGCCTTTGCTGGGTTCATCCGCGTCGCCATCACCGCCACCCATTATGTTGCTGACCAGGCTGGCGGCTTCGTCGTTCAGCAGCGGCACCAGCGCCAGGCGAACGCCCAGTTTCAAACCCAACCGCACCAGGCGGCCGGTCAGCGGCGTGAAGAAGCCGCCGCCCAGGATGTAGCCCACGCCCACGGCCGCGGCCAACGTGCCGTAGGGATTGCGGTTGAGGCGCCCTTTGAGGTCCAGCGTCTGGCCGACGTCCGAAAACACATCGCGCGTACGCGACCAGGCGTCGTTCGCTTCATCCTCGACACGGGACAGCTGGCGCTTCAAGGCGTTGGTGGTCCGGCCGTCTTTTTCGCCGCCGGCGCGCGCGTTCGATTCGGATGGCATGCGTCCCCCTTTCACCGACGGGCGATCCGGCCGACGATGTAGCCCAAGGCCAGCGCGCCCAGCAGACACTTGCCGGGATTGGCCTTGATGTAATCGATGACCTCTTCGTTCATGGCGCCCAGGCGTTTTTTCGCCTGCTCGACCTGCGGCCGAACCCGGTCCTCGAACTCGCGGGCTGTTTCTTCCAGTTTTTCTGCGATCTCCATGATCCGTCCTCCCTCACTGTTTGCGAACGTTCACCCGTTTCCGCGTCGCCTTCGCCCCCACAGAAAACCGAGCACGAACGCCGCGCCCAGAAACGTCGTTGGCCGGGCCCGGATCCACTCGCGCCAGTCGGTACGTCGGGCCACCTCGTCACGCAAGGCCAGGACGGACATCGCCACCTGTTCGCGCGTTCGTTCGATCTCCGCCTCGGTGCGGGTCACGTCGTCGCTCACCGGGGTTCTCACGTTCGACTGTTCGGCCACGTGGTCCCTCCGCCCGAAGTCTGCGCCGTGGACTCGCCTCCGGCCAACACGCGATCGCCGCTGGTGATGCCGTTTCCAGAGCGGGCGCCGGTCAAGGCGCCCACGCTGCGCTGAACTTCGTTGACGCTGTCGCGCATCAGCGGCTGGGACGTGCGCAACTTCGACACCACCACCGCGGCGGCGATGGCGCCCACCAAGACATGCCCACCGGCCACCGCGAAAAACGAATAAGCCAGCGGCATCCAGCGCGACAGCAGCACGGCCAGGCCAATGCAAGCCAATCCGTAGGCCAGAACGAACACCGCCGCCACCAGCAGCAGCACGGCCAGCGACCGCCCGTAAGTTTTTATGTCGGCCTGGAACTCCAGCCGAGCCAGCTTCATGTGCTCGGAGATCAGGCGGCCGATGCCGTCCATCGTCTCGCGCACCAGGCCCAAAAGCCCTTCATTTTCTGCCTTGAAACGCACCTCGCTCATCGCTGCTCCCGTCCGCTTGCAAATCCTAAGCACGTCGTCCCAAGACGACAAGCAGCCGTCATGCCTCAGCGTGACTTCTGAGCTTTTGCGGCCAGCAGGTCGAGCGGTCCCGGACAAAGGTCGCGCATCTTGCAGGTCGGGCATTGGGCGCCGCGCCAGATCTGGTCGTAAAGACGCTGCACCTGGTCCAAAAGGCCGTCGTCGCGGGTGACGAATCCCAGCTCGAAGTTGCGCCGCCCGGTACCCTTTGCGCCCAGGCCCGCGCCGGTCCAGTTGGCGCTGCCCAGGTACAAAAGCGCACCGTCCACCACCACCGCCTTGAAATGCAGCCGCGGGCACAGGCGCAGCTCCAGGCCGCCTTGGTACAGACGTCTGTGGCGATCGTACTCGGCTCGGAAGGCGCGCGAGGGTGGCGCGGCGTGTAGGATGCGCAGCTCGACGCCCTTGCGCGACAATTCGTCGAAGCGTTCGATGATCGATCGGTATTGCGCCCGGGCGGTGCGCGGCCGCCCGGGAACGGCCCTTGTGTCCTCGACCATCAGCTCTTTCAGGTTGGCGGTGGCGATCCACACGCTACGGCCGGCGTCCATCACCGCGCCGACCACGGCATCATAGTGACCGCGCCCGCCCAGAAACTGCATCCGGTAAAGCCGCGCCGGATCGACAAAGTCCACGACGTTGACCGGGCCTTCAGGCATCCAGTTCGCTGGGCGGCAGCGGCGGCAAGGGTTCCACCGCAGCCAGGGCGCGCGGACGCGCGTCAACCTGCGGGCGCAGCGGCAAATCTTTCTTGCCCTTGGCGCCCAGCTCTTCCAGCTTGCGGGCCTTGCCCATCACGCGCGCCTCCAGCGACGCCATCGCGCCGTTGTAGTGCTTGACCGACATCCCGATGGCGTTACCCACTGCGGTGAAGTGCTCCATCAGCGTGGCCAGGCTGTCGTATAGCTCGCGGCCGCACCGGCTGATCGCCTCGGCGTTCTCGGCGATGCGCTCCTGCCGCCAGCCATAGTGCACGGCCTGCAGCAAGGCGATCAACGTCGTCGGCGTGCACACGAACACCCGCTGGGCCACGCTCTCCTCGATCAGCGACGGCATCTGTTCCAGCGCCGCGCCATAGAAGATCTCGCCGGGCAGGAACATGACCACGAATTCTGGGGTGACCCGGAACTGCTCCCAGTAGCTCTTCGCCGCCAGCTTGGTGACGTGGGCCTTTACCTGCGCGGCATGCTGGCGCAACTTGGCGGCGCGTTCCTCGTCGGTGGTGGCCTCCAGCGCTTCCAGGTACGCGCCCAGCGGCGCCTTGGCGTCAACCACCAGGTTGCGGCCACTCGGCATGCGCACCACCAGATCCGGCCGCAGCCGCCCGTCGTCGGTCATCACCGAGGCCTGCAAATCGAAGTCGCAATGCTCGACCATCCCGGCCAGCTCGACCACGCGACGCAGTTGAATCTCGCCCCAGCGCCCGCGCACCGCCGGCGCCCGGAGCGCGTTCACCAGGTTGCCAGTCTCGACCTTCAACTTCTCTTGCGTCGACGCCAGCGCCCGCACCTGTTCGGTCAGGACGCCGTAAGCTTGGCCGCGCTCTCGTTCGATGGCCTTCATCTGCAGGTCGACCCGCTCCAGCGATTCGCGCACCGGGCGGACCATCCCTTCGATGACCTGGCTGTGGGCGTTCTTCTGCGCTTCGAAATCGGTGGCCGCTTCCTGGCGCAGCGAACCCAGCCGTTCGGTGGCCAGGGTCAAGAAGCCTTCGTGGCTGTTTTGCAGGGCTTGCGCGGCCAGTGCCTGGAAGGTGTCACCCAGCTTCAGCTTGGCGTCGTCCAGCAACAGCCGCTGCTGATCCAGATTGCGTCCAAGCTCGGCGGCGCGCGCGCCATCGGCCACCCGCTCGCGTTCACTGGCGCGCAGTTCGTCTTCCAGCAAGTCGGCGCGAGACTGGATCTGCGCTCGCTGTTCGCGCAGGGCCTCCGCGGTGGCGGCGGAGGCGCGCGCTCGGGCCTCGCCCTCGCGCAGGGCGGGCTCCAGCGCCGCCCGGATTCGCGCCGTTCCCACCATCCAGGCCGCCCAGCCCCCGAGACCAGCGCCGACCAAGAGCGCCGCGCAGAGAAACGCCAGTTCCATAGCCCCGAAGACTATCCACTTGTTCAGGTCCCCACAAGAAAAACACCAGAATCGGCAGGTACCTGCGCGGGCGGGTATGTTTCAATATATTTTGAACGAATCGGCGACACCTTGTCGTCGGCCGGGCACAGTTCTATAGGTGGCAATGACATTCATGTCCGACGGTGGAATCAGGCAAAGGAAGGCGGACCACATTGCCATCGCGGCGTCGGGGCAAGCGAATTTTCATCGGCCACCGCTGCTCGACGACGTGCACCTGATCCACCGGTCGCTGCCCGAGCTGGCGGTGAGCGAGATCGATCTGTCCACGCAACTTTTGGGCCGCCGAATCGCCGCGCCGTTGTTGGTCACCGGCATGACCGGGGGGACGCCGGAAGCGGCGGCGCTCAATTGCGAGCTGGCCGGCGCCGCGCAAGACGTGGGTATCCCGTTCGGCCTGGGCAGCCAGCGGGCGATGCTGCTCGATCCGTCGCTGACCTGGACCTATGACGTCCGGCGCGCGGCGCCCGAGGTTTTTCTGCTGGCCAATTTTGGCGTCGTGCAACTGGGCCAGATGACGACACTGGCGGTGCGCGAGGCGCTGGCGCGCGTACAGGCGAACGCCCTGTGCATTCATTTGAACCCGGCACAGGAGATCGCTCAGCCGGGCGGCGATCGCGATTTTCGCGGTTGCCTGCAGACCATCGCCCGCCTGTGCGGCGAGCTGGACCTGCCGATCATGATCAAAGAAACCGGCTGCGGGATCTCGCCGGCGGTGGCCCGGCATCTGCAGTCGGCGGGGGTGCGGGCCATCGATGTCTCGGGCAGCGGCGGCACGTCGTGGACGGCGGTCGAATCGCAGCGTGCGCAAGGTGCCGACCGGGCGCTGGGGTTGGCACTGTGGGATTGGGGCATTCCGACGGCGGCGGCGATTGGCTGGCTGACCGATGCCGGCTTGCCGGCGGCCGGCGTCGAGCTGGTGGCCTCTGGCGGGATCCGCAGCGGCCTCGACGCCGCGCGGGCGCTGGCCCTGGGCGCGGTGGCGGCCGGCGTGGCGCAACCAGCGCTGAAGGCGGTTCAAGACGGCGGGCGCGACGGCGGGCGCGCGTTCTTGAATCAACTGATCGACGGCATCCGCGCCGCGGCGCTGCTCACCGGCGTCAAGCGCGCCGCGGAGCTGACGCGGGCCCCGCGGGTCATCACCGGCGAGCTGCGAGAGTGGCTGGCGCAGAGGCCAGAATGACCACCGCAGTGCTGGGCCGCGGGTTCGGCCACGGCAAGCTGATACTGATCGGCGAACACGCCGTGGTTTACGACCACCCGGCGCTGGCCGCCGGGATCAGCGTCGGCATCCGCGCGGAAGCGGTCGCTGGCGACGGCGCGCTGACGGCGCCGGCCTGGTCGGTCAGCGCGCGCGCCAACGACGGATCGGCGGTGGGGCGGGGCCTCGGCGCCATCTTGAAGCGGCTGGGCGTGGGCGAACTCGACTTTCATTTGGACGCGGCCTTGCCGGCGCGGGCGGGCCTGGGCAGTTCGGCGGCGATGGCGGTGGCGGTGGCGCGCGCAGCCGCGCAGGCGCGCGGCCGGAGCAACGACGCCGGCGCCATTGCCGACGCGATCGCCGACGCCGAGACCGTGTTTCACGGTTCTCCGTCGGGGATCGACGCCGCCGCGGCCAGCCTGGGCGGCGTCGGTCGCTTCCGACGCGCCACCGGCTGGCAGGCGGTCAAGGTGCTGCAGCCGATGACCATCTGCGTGGGGCTGACCGGTCGTCCGCGCGACACCGCGGCGCAGGTGGCCACCGTCGCCCGCCTGCGCGAGCGCACGCCGTCCGTCGGCAAAGTGCTGGCGCTGATCGGCGAGCTTTGCCCCGCCGCCGAGCACGCCCTATCCGTCGGCGACATCGACGGCCTTGGTCGTTTGTTCGACGTCGCTCACGGATTGTTGGCCGCGCTTCGGGTCTCGTCGCCTGAAATTGAAACGCTGGTGCACGGCGCGCGCGCGGCCGGGGCCATCGGGTCCAAGCTGACCGGCGCGGGCGGCGGCGGCGCGGTGATCGCTCTCGCCCCCGGTCACGAAAAAGACGTACTGGCCCGCTGGCGGCGCGACGGCGCTGACGGATTCTTGGCGGAGATCCGCGAGGCGCAGCCGTGAGCGGCGCCGGTGGCGCCTGCACGGCGGCGGCGGGAACGAACATCGCCCTGGTGAAATACTGGGGCAAACGCGATCCGGCCCTGAATTTGCCGGCCACGGGCAGCCTGTCGTTGACGCTGGCCGAGATGGGCACGCGCACCACTGTGCGCTTTGGCAACGGGAGCAGCGGCGGCGCGGGTGGCGATCAGGTCCGTTTGGGCGGCGCGCCCGCCGATGAGCGCTTCGCCTTTCGGGTCAGGCAGTTTCTGGATCTCGTTCGCCAGCAGGCGGCCATCAGCGCGCCCGCCGAGGTCATCACCGAAAATTCCGTGCCCACCGCCTCGGGTCTGGCCTCGTCGGCGTCGGGATTCGCCGCGCTGGCCCTGGCGGCATCGCGCGCCGCCGGGTTGACCCTGGCGCCGTCGGCGCTGTCCATGCTGGCGCGCCAGGGGTCTGGTTCGGCGGCGCGCTCGATCTTCGGGGGCTTCGTCGAGATGGCGCGGGGCCAGCAACCCGACGGAAGCGACTGCTTTGCCCGCCCGTTGGACGCAGCGCCGGCGTGGGAGCTGCGGCTGGTCATCGCGGTGACGGCGGCCGGGCCGAAGCCGCTCGGCTCGACGGCGGCGATGGATCGCACGGCGCGCACGTCGCCGTTTTTTCCCGCCTGGGTGGCCGGCAGCGACGGCGATCTCGGCGACGCGCGCGCGGCCATCGCCGAGCGCGATCTGGAACGCCTGGGCCGCGTCGCCGAGCGTAGCGCCTTGCGCATGCACGCCACGGCGATGGCCGCGGACCCGGCCATCGTCTACTGGAACAGCGCCACGCTGGCGGCGATGCACGCCGTTTACGATCTGCGCGCCGCCGGTGTTGCCGCGTACTTCACCATCGACGCCGGTCCGCACGTCAAGGTCCTGTGCACCGCCGCCGACGCCGACCGGGTAACGGAGGCGCTGGGCGCCACCGCCGGCGTCCACCGCACCGTCGTCGCGTCGCCTGGCCCGGGAGCGCGGGTGGTAGAAGCATCGTGATGACGCCGAGGCAGCAGCGATGAGCCGCACGACGCTGCGCGGACACCCGGTGGTACAGGCGCCGGGAAAGATCTTTCTCGTCGGTGAATACGCCGTCCTGGAAGGCGGCACCGCAGTGGTGGCGGCGGTGAACCGTCACGTGGTCGGGCAATTTCTCGACGAATCGGATCACCCGTCGCCGGTGGTCGCCGAAGCGGTCAAGCTGACCATGGCCGCCCTCGGCGACAAGGGTGCAGCGCTGCCCCAGGGAACCGTACTGATCGACTCCAGCGCGCTGTCGGGCGACGGTCAGAAGCTGGGCCTGGGATCCAGCGCGGCCTGCGCGGTGGCGGCCGTCGGCGCGATGATGGAGTTCGCCGGCGTTCCGCTGGCCGGAAACACCGACCTGCTGTTTTCCCTGGCCGACACCGCACACCGAGCGGCCCAGGGTGGGCTTGGCTCGGGGGCAGACGTGGCGGCGGCGGCCTACGGCGGCACGCTGTGGTACATGCGGCCGGGCGGCGGCGTCCCGGTGATTCGCAAGCTGCCGTCTTTGACCTGCGTCGAGCTGGTGGTCTTCGCCGCCGGCGAGCCCAGCTCGACGGTGGATCGGGTGCGCGCAGTGGCCGAGCTGGGCCGGCGCGCGCCTGAACAGCACCGCTGGCTGATTACCGAGCTGCGCCGCGCCGCTGATTCATTCATAGAATCGATGGCGGTGGGCGACGGCCGCCGGGTGATCGCGGCAGCGCGGGCCGCCGGACAGCTCATGGCGGCGCTGGGCCGGGCCGCTGACGTCAGCATCGTGACGCCGGCCTTGCAGCGAGCGGAAAAGCTGGCCGAAGACCTGGGCGGTGGGGCGAAGCCATCGGGTGCCGGCGGCGGCGACGTGGGCGTGGCTTTCCTGCCCGATCGGGCGGCGGCGGCGCTGTTCGCCACCCGCGTCGGCGCCGCGGGCGTGAAGGTTCTGGATCTCAGCATCGACGAGCAAGGGGCTCTTCGGCGGTAGCGTCACTTAAGGCAGCGAGGAAACTCATGTCCGACCTTGGCAGCACACAGAAAAACGGTTCCCGCATCCCCGGTTTTTATCGGCTGACGGTGGAAGAACGGCGCCAGGCCTTGCGGGTGAACAGCGATCTGTCGGAGAGCGATCTGGTCACGCTGGAGCAAGGCGGGATCGACACCCGCGGCGCCGACCGCGTGGTGGAGAACGTGGTCGGCGTCTACGCGCTGCCTCTCGGCTTGGGCCTGAACTTCCAGGTCAATGGCCGCGACTATCTGGTGCCGATGGCCGTCGAGGAGCCGTCGGTGATCGCCGCGGCGTCGAACGCCGCCCGCATGGTGCGCGAGGGCGGGGGTTTTGTCGCCGAGGCCGACGAACCGATCATGACCGCGCAGGTGGAGCTGGTCGGCGTCAGCGATCCCGACCGCGCCCGCGAACGCATCGGACGCGCCAGCGCCGAGCTTTTGCAACTGGCCCACAGCGCCCTGCCCCGGCTGGCCGCCCGCGGCGGCGGCGCGCGCGCCGTCGAAGTGCGCACCTTCCCGGACCGGATCATCGTTCACATCCACATCGACTGCCGCAACGCCATGGGCGCCAACATGGTGAACACCGTCGCCGAGGCGGTGGCTGATCGACTGGCCACGCTGGCCGACGGACGGTCGGGGCTGCGCATCCTGACCAACCTGTGCGATCGGCGCTGCGTGCGGGTGAAGGCGCGCGTGCCGCACCGGACGCTGGCCACCGGCGAGCTTGACGGTGTGGGCGTGCGCGACGGCATCGTGGCGGCGTCGCGCTTCGCCGAGGACGATCCATACCGCGCCGCCACCCACAACAAGGGAATCATGAACGGCGTCGACGCGGTGGTGATCGCTACCGGCAACGACTGGCGCGGGGTGGAAGCCGGCGCGCACGCCTTCGCTTGCACCGGCGGCCGCTATCGCCCGCTGGCGACGTGGGCGGTCGACGGACCGAGCGGCGATCTGATCGGCCGGATGGAGATGCCGATGGCGGTGGGCACCGTGGGCGGCACGCTGCAGGTCCACGCCGGCGCGCGCCTGGCGCAGAGGATTCTGGGTGTCACGTCGTCGACCACGCTGGGCATGCTGATCGGCTGCGTCGGCATGGCGTCGAATCTGGCGGCGCTGCGCGCGCTGGCCAGCGACGGGATCCAGCGCGGGCACATGGCCCTGCACCGGCGAGCCACCGCGTCCTTGCGGCGGGTAGACGAGCCGCTGGCGACGGTGTCCGCCACCGAGCCCGTGCCGGTGGTAGGGTCTCGGCCATGATTCGGCAGATCTTGCGCGACGGGCGGGAGGGCGTGGACGGACCGGCGGCGCGCGCGGCAGCCATGACGGGCGCGCTGCGCGGGCCCAGCGGACGGCCGCCGATTCCCTGGCTGGATCCGCCGGGTGGGCCGTGGACCGTCGAGCGCGCCTACAAATACTGCGAGGACTTCGCCCGCGCCCACACCGAGCGCTTTCCGGTGGCGTCGCGCCTGGTGCCGGCCGAGATGCGGCCGCATCTGATCGCGCTTTACGCTTTCGCCCGCAGCGCCGACGATTTCGCCGACGAGCCGCAGTACGAAGGCCGGCGCATCGAGGCGCTGGATCGCTGGCAAGAGGAACTGGACCGCTGCTTTCACGGCGAGGCCGATCACCCGGTGTTCATCGCCCTGGCCGACACCATCGAGAAGCGCGACCTGCCGCTGCCGCCGCTGGGCGACATGTTGACAGCGTTTCGCATGGACCTCGACGTCACCCGCTACTCGACCTTCCAGGCGCTGCGCGGGTACACGGCGCGCTCGGCCGATCCGGTGGGGCGTCTGCTGTTGTCGCTGTTCGGCTACCGGCAACCGGAGCTGTTTCGTTTCGCCGACGAGATCTCCACGGCGCTGCAGCTGACCAACTTCTGGCAGGACGTGGCCGCCGACGCCGCCCGCGGGCACATCTACATTCCGGCCGAGGATCTGCACTTTTTCGGCCTCACCGAAGCCGACGTGCGGTCGCTCAAGCCCAGCAAGACCATGCGCAATCTCCTGCGCTTTGAAGTGGCCCGCACGCGCGCCCTGTACGAACGCGGGCGGCCGCTGCTGGAAATGCTGGGGAACGACCTGCGCCTGGAGCTGACGCTGATCTGGCTTATCGGCACGGCGATCCTGGACAAGATCGAATCCGTCGACCACGACGTGTTCACCCAGCGCCCGGAGATCAGCAAGCGCGACAAGGCGCTGATCATGGCCCGCGCCGCCAAGCAATGGGCCTCCAACCTGGATCTCAGCGCCCTGCGTCGGTTGTGGCCCAGCGACTGAAGCGACGTCAGGTCTTCTTCGCCCGCAGCGCCGCCAGCCGCGCGCCCACTTCCGCTTCACGCCCCGACGACGACGGCTGGTAGTAACGACGGCCGCGCAACGCTTCGGGCAGGTATTCCTCGACGACGAAGTGGCCTTCGTAGTCGTGTGGATATTTGTATCCGTCGCCCTGACCCAGCGATTTTTGCAGCGGCGTGCTGGCGTTGCGTAGGTGCAGCGGCACCGGCAACCCGCCGTGCGCGTCGACATCGGCCTTGGCCGCGCCATACGCCGTGACGGCGGTGTTGCTCTTCGGCGCCGCCGCCAGGTACAGCACCGCCTGGGTCATGGGCAGAGTGCCTTCCGGCAGGCCGATGAAACGAAACGCCTCCATCGCCGCCACCGCCACGCCCAGCGCCTGCGGATCTGCGTTGCCCACGTCTTCGGCCGCAAAGATGACCATGCGGCGCAAGACGAACATCGGGTCTTCGCCGGCCTCCAGCATGCGCGCCATCCAGTACACGGCGGCGTCCGGATCGGTGCCGCGCAGACTCTTGATGAACGCGCTGACCACGCCGTAGTGTTCGTCGCCGGCCTTGTCATAGAGGATCGTGCGGCGCTGCAAGGCCTCTTCGACGACGGCGGGGGTGATCAGTTTGCGGCCGGCGGCGTCGGCGGCGGCGATGGCGGCCGCCGCTTCCAGCGTGGTCAATGCGCGCCGGGCATCGCCGCGCGCCTCGCGGGCCAGCAGGGTGCGCACCTCGTCGGGCACGTCCAGCGGCAAGCCGCCCAGGCCCCGCTCGCCGTCGCCGAGGGCGCGATCGATCACCACGCGCAGATCGTCTTCGGTCAATGCCTTCAGCACGACCACCTTGGCCCGCGACAGCAGCGCCGCGTTCACCTCGAATGATGGGTTCTCGGTGGTCGCGCCGATCAGCACCACCGTGCCGGCTTCCACGTGCGGCAAAAGAGCGTCCTGCTGGGCCTTGTTGAAGCGATGGATCTCGTCGATGAACAACACCGTGCGCTCGCCGCGCTCGTCGCGGTGAACGGCCGCCTCGGCGACGGCCTCGCGCAGATCCTTCACGCCGGCCATCACCGCCGACATGGCCACGAACCGCGCTTGCGCCTCGCTGGCCAAAAGCCGCGCCAAGGTTGTCTTCCCCGTGCCCGGCGGTCCCCACAGGATCAGCGACGGCAGCGCCTTGGCGTCCAGCGCCCGGCGCAACAAACGTCCGCTGCCCAGCAACTGCTGCTGTCCGACATATTCGCCCAGCGTGCGCGGCCGCATCCGCTCCGCCAGCGGCTGTCCGCGCCTGTCCTTGCTGGCCGCCCGGGCAAAAAGGTCCATGCGGTGAACTTAGCGCTGTTTTTCTTTCGTCGCCCTGGTGAGGCCGCCCAGGCCCGCCGTCGGGCTGACGCGATAGCCGCGTACGGTCCGGCGCGCCGCCACCACGTTGTCCTCGTGCCACAGCGGCAGCATCGGCAGATCGTCGGCCAGCGCCCGCTGCACCTGCGCGTACAGCGGACGGCGCGCCGCCAGATCGCGCACGGCCGCCGCTTGATCCAGCCAGCTATCGACGGCGCGGTTCTTGTAGTGAAACCGATTCTTGCCGTCATAGTGCGTCTCCGCGGTGGGGATGCGCGACGAATGAAAGAACGGGCGCAGCATGTCGGGTTCGATCACGTCGGTCACCTGCAGCGACAGCAGCTGGAAATTTCCCTTGTTCACGTCGTCGATGAACGTCGCCAGATCGAACGGCCGCACGTCGATCTCGATCCCCACGTCCAGCAACTGGCGGGCGATCACCTGGGCCAGGGCCACGCGAAACCGTTGCGCGCTGGTCTTCCAGGTCAGACGCAAACGCGGCAGCGGGCCGTCACCATCGGGATCGGGATAACCCGCTTCGTCCAAGAGGCGCCGCGCCCGCGCCGGATCGTAGGTCCACCGCGTGACGTCGCCGCTGTACGCGACGTTCGAGGGATCAAGCATGCCCGTCGCCAGCACCGCGTGCCCGCGCAGCTTGGCCGCGATGATCTGCGGCCGGTTGATGGCGCAAGCGATGGCCTGGCGCACGCGCACGTCCGACGTGCCGGGCGCGCTCAGGTTGAAGCCGATGTAGGTCAGCATGGCGCTTTTGCCGTAGCTGACGGTCAGGCGCGGATCTTTCTCGAACGTCTCCAGCACCTGCGGCGGAATGCCGTTTTGGATCAGATCGCCGGAGCGTCCCATCAGCGCCAGAAAGCGCGCATTGTCGTCGCGGATGGTGCGCACGACCACACGGTCGATGGTCGGTGGCACCCGGGCGAAGGGATTTCGCTCCAACTCCAGACGATCCGCGGCGCGCGCCGCCACCCGAAACGGTCCGGCGCCTTGCGGTTCGGCGGCGGGATCAAACGGTGGCAGCGGCGCGCCGGCGCGGACTGCGGCGCGCACGGCGTCGTCCTGCGGCTCGGCGCGCCGGCGATCGACGATGCCGAAATCGAGGTCGGTCAGAAACGGGGCCCGCGGCCGCTGCAGGCGAAAGCGCACCTTCTGCGGCGACACCACGTCGACGCCGGCCAGGATCTCGTTCCACGCCTTGCGGTAGGGGCTGCCCAGCGCCGGATCGCGGACCGACGAGAAGGTGTACTGCACGTCATCCGCGTCGACGGCGCGACCGTCAGCGAAACGGGCATCGGCGCGCACCGTGACCAGATACGAAAGCTCGCTCTCGGCGTCGATCGATTCGGCCAGGGCCAGCAGCGGGCGCGCCTCGGCGTTGTCGACGCTGACCAGCCCCGGAGCCACCAGGCGGGAGATCTTCACGTCCCATGATCCCAGCGTGAAGCGCGGATCGACGCGCTTGATGGGCGCTTCGTTCAGCAGCACCAGTTCATGCGGCGAATCCTCCGGACGCTGGCAACCGGACGCGATGGCAAATGATCCGAAAAAAGCCGCCCAAAGTAGAAGGGCCGGCCACTGGATGTTAAGTTGACCGGACGTTGTCGCGCCTGGCCGTAACTCCCGGTTTCCCATTGAGACCGTCGCGTCGCCCGTGCCGCGCGAACGGACCGACGGTGACGCTGGCCCTGACGCTGGCACTGGCATGGGCGCTTGACGGTGTTGCGTCGGCGCAAATGTCCAAGCGTCCGCTGGCTCCCGCGCCGACGACAGCGGCGGCGGCGACCTCCACCGCGCCACCGCCGGTGAACGCGCCACTGCCACCGACGGCGACACCCCCGGCGGCGCCGCCAGCCGCGGCCGAACCGGAGGTGCTGGTGGGCAAGCCCAGCGGCCGCCCGGTGCTGGCGAACGCAGCGCGCCCGCCGACGGCGGCCGATCTGCCCAAGCCGCCGCCCAAAGATCCCGCCGCCCGCCGCGAGTGGCTGCGCACGCAGCTGGACGAGGTGTTCGGCGCGCCCAGCCTGGCAAAAGCCAAGGTCGGCGTGATGGTGGTGGAAGCAGACACTGGCAGGAAGGTTTACGCACGGTCCGACAAGACGCTGCTCAATGCCGCGTCCAACGTCAAGATCGTCACGTCGGCAGCGGCGCTGGGCATGCTGGGTCCGGAGTACCGCTGGAAGACCACGCTGTCGGCGGCGGTTCCGGCGTCGGGCCCGCTGCTGGGCCCCGGCGGCGAGCTGGGCGGCGATCTTTACGTACGCGGCTTCGGCGATCCCACGCTGACCACGCAGGATCTGAACGCGATGATTGCCGACCTGGCGTCGCTGGGGCTGCGCAAGATCGCCGGCGGGGTGGTGGTCGACGAGACCTTCTTCGATCACGCGCACGTCGGGCCGGCGTACGATCAGAAGAACGAATCGTATGCTTCGCGCGCGCCGTCGTCCGCCGCGTCGCTGAACAACAACGTCGTGGCGGTGACGATCGTCCCGGGGCCCAGCCCCGGCGTGCCGGCGCGCGTGCTGCTGGAACCGGCGTCGCCCTACTTCACCGTCAGCGGCCGCATCGTCTCGTCAGGCGAGGGACCGGCGGCGCACACCGTGGAGACGCAAGACGACGGCCACGGCCACACGGTCATCGTCGTCGGCGGCCGCGTGCGCGCTGGCGGCGAAGCCCACACGCTGCTTCGGCGGGTGGTGGATCCGCCGGCGTATCTGGGGAATACCCTGCGCCAACTTTTGGATCGGCGCGGGATCTCTGTCGGCAAGCCGGTGCGGGTGGCGGCGGCACCAGCACAGGGTCTGCGCATTCTGTCGACGCATGAATCAGCGCCGCTGGGCGTGGCCGCGCACGATCTCAACAAGCGATCGAATAACTTTGCCGCCGAGCAGGTGCTGCGTACGCTGGGGGCCGAGGTGGTGGGCCGGCCGGGCAGCTGGGATCACGGCCTGGAAGCGGTCGCTCGCTATCTGGTCACCGCCGGCGTGGCGCGCGGCAGTTATCAGATGACCAATGGTTCGGGCCTATATGAATCGAACCGTTTCTCGGCCGAGCAAATCACGCAGGTCCTACGGGCGGCGACGCGCGATTTTCGCATTTCTGCCGAGTTTTTGGCCTCTCTGGCTGTGGCCGGCACCGACGGAACCATCGCCCATCGCATGACCGGCACACTGGCCGAGCGATTCGTCAGAGCCAAGACAGGAACGCTGGCCACCGCGAGCTGCCTGTCAGGGATCGCCGGATCGCCCGGCCATATCCCGCTGATTTTCTCGGTGCTGATGAACGACGTGGCCAGTGCGGGTGAGGCCCGTCGTCTCCAGGATCGGGCTGCTGAACTGCTGGTCGCTTATCTCGAAGCGGAATGACCAGCGACGCTGCCGTGCTGTCGCGCGCGCGAAACGTAAGTCTCACCATCGACCGTTGGCTCCGCCTTTTCCTCGCCGCGCTGAAGGCGAAGCCTTGCTTTCTCCTCGGGCGCTAGCTTGTCCCAACCTCTCCCTCCTCCATCGTAAAGAGCGTCAAGCCACTCAGCGGATCGCGGACTAATGTGACGGATCTGCATGCTGCTACCCTCCCCAGTTGATGACTCTCCCGACGTCCGATCGTACAAGAAAATTGATCGTGCGGGGAGTGCCGAAAACCGTTTTCGCCCCGCACGACCGTCGCCTCGCTCCCATCCCCTCTTCACCCTCCCTGCTTCGTCGATCCAGGCCTTCAAGCTCTCGCGTCCTCGTTCGTTCTGCCCCCTCGCTGGTCGCCCTCTATCACTGTCGTTCGCGTTCGCGCTGTGCCCAACTCCCACCTGCCTGCCGCAAATCCCACTTGCTCCCACCCTTGCCCAGCTCACTGTCCTCCGGCATCTCCTTGAAGGCTCACTGTGAATAACCGAACTGATGACCAAGTAATTCCCCAGAAATCATCTCGCCACCTGTACTAATTATTATTAGCGACCCAATGTTTCGGCCGTCTTTCGGAGTGACACTTTGTTTGTTAATTGCGTACAGGCCGACCAGCAAGAGCTTACGGCCGCTTCCAGCACGATGTTGAACGCATCTCAGCGGCCCGTCGAAAGCGCGTGAAGCCGCCTTCTGCAAGGACAACGTGGCGCAACCGCGACTCTCCGGCCTGCGCGCCCAAGGCCGGCTCATTCGCCCCTAACGAACACGGCACACAGAACATCGTGGAGGCAGGGTAATGGAGCCGACCCACCGGGTTCAGGTTGTCTTCCACTTTGCCGTGCGCGAATGGGTCCACCAACAACCAAGTTCCCTCACTGGCCAGTGACTGGCGGATGTGTTTGGGGCGCCCCCCGGATCGGCCATGTCGTGCAAACAATCAAAGCAGGCCACCAGATCGCAATTTTTCCCTGGGAAATCCTGGGCCCGCGCCACTTCAAAGCGCACCCGATCGCCGACGCCCGCTTCCATGCTGGCTTACACGCTGAGCGCAGCCGCCGAGATGGACCTGCGCGACGGCCGGCGCGAAGACGCCCGCACCAAAGCCACTGAGCCCTGACCGCTGCCAGCGCCGTGCGCCGTCCCAGCCAGGTAATTCGAAGCCCCCGACGCCGAGAGCGTGCCCAAGGCGTTTCGCTGCGCCCCGATCAAATTCAAGCGGGTCTGGATCGCCGACCTGTACGGCCCGACGTGACGCAACCGCCACCTTGAATTCGGGGGACGTTTCTCGCAGGATGTCGGCGCGATGACGACCGAGACCGGAGAGCCAAAGTCCGCCACGGGCAAAGGTTCTCTTCCCCCGCCGAAGAAAACCCCGCTGGGCGAGGCGCATCGCCGCCTTGGCGCGAAGATGATCGACTTCGGCGGCTGGTGGATGCCGGTCAGTTACCCGTCGGGGATCATCGAGGAACACCGCACCACCCGCAGCGCGGTGGGCGTGTTCGACGTCTGCCACATGGGCGAGGTGCACTTCAAGGGCCCGCGCGCCGCCGAGGCGGTGCAGCGCCTGGTGACCAATGACGTGGGCAAGCTCGGCGACGGGCGGGCGCTGTACGCCATGTCCTGCTGGCCGGCGGGCGGCATCGTCGACGATCTGATCGTCTATCGCTTTGGCGCCCAGCATTTTCTGATCGTGGTCAACGCCGCCAACGTCAGCAAAGACGTGCGCTGGTTCCGCGAGAATGTGGGCAACTGGTGCGACCTCGTCGACGCGTCGGACGAAACCGGCCTGATCGCCTTTCAGGGTCCACGCGCCGAGAGCGCCCTGCAGACCTTGACCGCGACGCCGCTGTCGTCGTTGCGCTCGTTTGATTTTGTGGCCAGCGCCGAGGTGGCCGGCGTGCGCGCATCGATCGCCCGCACCGGTTACACGGCGGAGGACGGCTTCGAATTGTTCTGCGCCAGCACCGACGCCGCCCGTTTGTGGGACGCTTTGGTCGAGACCGCGGGTATGGTCGGCGGCAAACCGGTGGGCCTGGGCGCGCGCGATACGCTGCGCCTGGAGGGCCGGCTGTCGCTTTACGGCAACGATCTCACCGACGAGACCACGCCGCTCGAGGCGGGTCTTGGCTGGGCGGTCAAGCTGGAGGTGCCGCTGTTCATCGGGCACGACGCGCTGGCGGCGCAGCGACAGGCGGGGGTCACCCGCAAGCTCGCCGGCTTCGTCATGCGCGGGCGCGGCGTCGCCCGGCACGGTTACCCGATCCTCGATGGGGGCGGACGCGTGGTGGGCGAAGTGACGTCCGGCGGCCCCGGCCCCACCGTCGGGAAAAACATCGGCATGGGGTACGTGCCGGCGGCGCTGGCCGAACCAGGCGTCACGCTGGTCATCGATTGTCGGGGGAAGATGGTGGAGGCCGACGTGGTAAAGGGGCCGTTCTACCGACGAGCACCGGTCAACCAAATCGGCGGCGCCTATGCTCCGCCGGCGCAAGGAAAATCATGAGCACGCTTTATCCGGACGATCTGCTTTACACCAAGGACCACGAGTGGGCGCGCGTTGAAGACCGCAATGGCGGCAAGGTGGCCACCATCGGCATCACCAAATTCGCCGTCGAGCAGCTGGGCGACGTCACCCAGATCGAGCTGCCCAAGGAAGGCGAAGCGGTCAAGCAAGCCGAGATCTTCGGGTCGGTCGAATCGGTGAAGGCGGTCTCTGACCTGTTCGCCCCGCTGTCGGGCAAGGTCGTGAAGGTGAACTCGCCACTCGGCGATTCGCCCGAGTACGTGAACGAGGATCCCTACGACGAAGGCTGGATGATTCAGATCGCCATCGCCAACACCGACGAATTGAAGGGCCTGATGGACGCCGACGCCTATCAGACCTTCGTGCGCGAACAGGGAGAGTAGCCACCTTCCATGCCGGTCGATCTTCGCCACCCGGATCGTTTCACCAACCGCCACATCGGGCCCGACACCGCCGACACGGCCGAGATGCTGCGGGCCCTGGGCCTGGGTTCGCTGGACGCGCTCTGCGCCGAGACGGTGCCCGCGTCCATCCGGACCGAGCGCGCGCTGGAGCTGCCGCCGGCGGAGAGCGAATTCGAGTTGCTGCAAGAGGTGGCGCGCATCGGCGCGCGCAACCAGGTCTTTCGCTCGTTCATCGGCCTTGGCTATTCCGACTGCATCACGCCGCCAGTGATTCTGCGCAACATTCTCGAAAATCCCGGCTGGTACACCCAGTACACGCCCTACCAGGCGGAGATCTCGCAGGGCCGGCTGGAAGCGCTGCTGAACTTTCAGACCATGATCGCGGATCTCACCGCGCTGCCGATGGCCAACGCGTCGTTGCTTGACGAAGCTACCGCCGCCGCCGAAGCGATGCACATGATCCACGCCGTGGCGCTGGCGGCCGACGAGCCGGGCCGCGTGTTCCTGGTGGCCGACGATTGCCACCCGCAGACCATCGAGGTCGTCCGCACCCGCGCCGAGCCGCTGGGCATTCCGGTGGTGGTGGCCGACGTGGCGAACTTTTCTTTCGAGGCGCCCGACAGCCCGAAAGTGTTCGGGGTGTTGTTGCAATACCCGGCCAGCGACGGGGCGGTGATCGATCACCGCGCGCTGTGCGAACGCGCTCACGCCGCCGGCGCGATGGTGGCGATGGCGGCCGATCTGCTGTCGCTGGCGGTGCTGACGCCGCCGGGAGAATTGGGCGCCGACGTCACGGTGGGCAGCGCGCAACGCTTTGGCGTGCCGATGGGCTATGGCGGCCCGCACGCGGCGTTCTTCGCCACCAAGAGTGAATGGGTGCGCAAGATGCCGGGAAGGATCATCGGTGTATCGCAGGACGCGCACGGCCAGCCGGCGCTGCGCATGGCCCTGCAGACGCGCGAGCAACACATCCGCCGCGAGAAGGCCACCAGCAACATCTGCACGGCGCAGGTGCTGCTGGCGGTGGTGGCCAGCATGTACGCCGTCTATCACGGCCCGCACGGCCTGCGCGCCATCGCCGAGCGGGTGGCGGCGCTGACGGCGATCTTGGCACGCGGCCTTCGGCGCCTGGGCGTCATGGTCAAGCACCAGCACGTCTTCGATACGTTGCGCATCGAAGGCGCGCCGGCGGCGATCGCGGTCTGGCACGCGGCGGCCGAAGCGCGGCGCATGAACTTTCGCCGCCTCAACGACGGCGCGCTGGGAATTTCGCTGGACGAGACCACCTGCGCCAGCGACGTGCAGGAGCTGTGGGCGGTGTTCGCCGACGGCGGCGCGATCGGCAAAGGCGCGGGCCCAGGAGCGGTCGGCTTCACCGTCGACGAACTGGCGCGCGAGCTGGAAACCCCGGGCGCCTGGCCGCGGGCGCTGGCGCGCACGTCGGGCTATCTCAGCCACCCGGTCTTCAACACCCACCACTCGGAGACCGAGATGCTGCGCTACATGCGTGGCCTCGAGGGGCGCGATCTCTCGCTGACCCATTCGATGATCCCGCTGGGCTCGTGCACGATGAAGCTGAACGCCACCGCCGAGATGCTGCCCATCACCCGGCCCGAGTGGAACCGACTGCACCCGTTCGCCCCCGTGGCCCAGGCTGCAGGTTACACCGTGATCTTCCGGCAACTGGAAGCGATGCTGGCCGAGGTGACCGGTTTTCCCGGCGTATCGCTGCAACCGAACGCCGGCTCGCAGGGTGAATACGCCGGCCTGCTGGTGATTCGCGCGTACCACGCCAGCCGCGGCGAAGGCCGGCGCGACGTCTGCTTGATCCCACAGTCCGCCCACGGCACCAACCCGGCGTCGGCGGCGATGGCCGGGTACAAGGTGGTCGTCGTCGCCACCGACGATCACGGCAACGTCGATCTCGCTGATCTCGAGACCAAGGCGCGCCAGCACCGCGAGCAACTGGCGGCGCTGATGGTGACGTACCCGTCGACCCACGGCGTGTTCGAGGAGGACATTCAAAAACTCTGCGCCGTGGTGCACGAACACGGCGGTCAGGTCTACATGGACGGCGCCAACATGAACGCCCAGGTGGGCCTGTGCCGGCCGGCAGACATCGGCGCCGACGTTTGCCACCTGAACCTGCACAAGACGTTCTGCATCCCGCACGGCGGCGGCGGTCCCGGCATGGGCCCCATCGCCGTGGCCGCGCACCTGGCGCCGTTTCTTCCGACGCACCCGCTGGTGGCGACGGGCGGCACGCAGGGCATCGGCGCGGTGTCGGCGGCGCCGTGGGGCAGCGCCAGCATCCTGCTTATCTCATGGGCATACGCGCGCATGATGGGCGGCGCCGGCCTGACCGAGGCGACAAAGATGGCCATTCTGAACGCCAACTACGTCGCCCGCCGCCTGGAATCTTCGTATCCGGTTTTCTATCGGGGCAAAAACGGTCGCGTCGCGCACGAGTGCATCCTGGACGTGCGCCACCTGAAAAAAGCCGCCGGCATCGAGGTGGACGACATCGCCAAGCGATTGATGGACTACGGCTTTCACGCCCCGACGATGTCGTTCCCCATCCCCGGCACGCTGATGATCGAGCCGACGGAAAGCGAATCCAAAGCCGAGCTGGATCGCTTCTGCGAGGCGATGATCAGCATCCGCGCCGAGATCAAAGAGATCGAGGACGGCGCCGCCCCGCGCGACAACAACCTTTTGAAGAACGCGCCCCACACCGCGGCGGCGCTGCTGGCCACCGAATGGAAAGCGCCGTACGCGCGCGAACGCGCCGCGTATCCGTTACCGTCGATCCGCACGCACAAGTTCTGGCCCTCGGTGGGGCGCCTCAACAACGTCCTGGGCGACCGGCAACTGTTCTGCACCTGTCCGCCGCTGCAGTAGAATTGCCGCTCATTCGATTCGCCCTCAGTAACGCCTGACCGCAATCAGTGAAACGTCAGCGCCCGATCCATCGCCATCCGGCCGCCCTGGGGTCTCGTGAAGGTCCAGCTGGCCATGCGTAGCTTCACGCAGGACATCACCTCGGGGTCAACAGGCGCGGTCGCCACCACCTGCGTGCCTGCCACCGTGCCCGACGGCAGGATGATCCAGCGCAGCTCCAGCGCCTTGGCCAGAACCTGCGCGGGCGCCACCCGTTTGTGACGGGCGACGTCGACGCGACAGCTGCGGGCCATCGACAGCCGCGCCTGCAGTTCCTGATCAAGCAGGATCGGATCGATGAATCCGCGCGGCTCTGACTTTCGCTGCGCTTGGTCCTCGGCTTCGTCGGTGTTCACCGCCTTGGCCACCGAGTTTTCCGCCGGCAGGTTCAAGGCCGCCCGCCGCTCGATGCCCACGCCACCCTCGATGCTGGCGCTGCCCACGCGGCCGGTCTCGCGCAGCGAAGGACCCTTCGCCAGCAGCGCCGGCGCGGGCTCGGGCTTCTTGTCCTCGCCGCTGGACGAGCGGGGAAATCCCACCGAACAAATTGCCACCACCACCGCGAGACAGCTGGTTCGCCCACGCATGAGTCACCTTCCTTCCCCTCGCGAAGGCTCTCGAACCAGGCGCCCGCAGAACCCGCACGACCAATATTCAAGCTGGACGCCCGAGGATGCAACGTCAAGACGCTGCGGGTCACAATCGGCCCAGCAGCAGCGCGCTGTGTTTCAGTCGTTGTAGCGGAACCAGCGCATCTTGGTGGCGCCGTTCAGATCCAGCAGAAATCCCAGGCCGAAATTGATCAGCCCCGACCGTTCAATCAACTGGCGCGGTGGATTCGGGAATGGCTGGGCTTGCCGAAACGCTTCGATCGCCTCGTCATCCAGGAACTCCAAACCGCTCGGCTGTTCCAGTGAGACATTGGCCAGCGTGCCGTCCGGGCGAATTTGCACGCGCACCAGCGTGTAGCGATTTTGATGGCCATAAACCGCGCCGGTGGGATCCCGACGACGATAAACCTCCTCGGGGTGCCAATGCTCGGCGACCTGTTTCTTCACCCGGTTGAAGAACGAAGCGAAACGCCACTTCTTCGAGTTCAGGGCGGTCTCGTCGCCATCGTCGATGTCCTTCAGCAGATCCTGCGTGCCGCCGCCGATGGCCCGGGCCAGCTGCTCTTCGGTGGGCATCAGCGACGGCGTGGCGCCCGATTGCGCGCCGCCCCCGGTCGCCCGCCGCGGCGGCGTGTCGCCACCCAGCTGTGGCAGCGCGTCCTCGGAAGGCGACGCCGTCGAATCTGGCGCCGCCCCGTATCGACTGCCGGGCTGCTGGCCTTTGATCGCCGGCGCCAGCGGCCCAGGCGGTCGCAGCGCCCGACCCAGCGTCGGTTCACGCATGGCCAGTCGTCCGTCTGGCGGCTGCGACGACGGCGTGGCGGGCAGCCGCTGCGGCCGCGGCTCGCCGGTGGCGTCGCCCTGCTGCGCCTTCTCGTCGAATTTGCCGAACTTCTTCCTCTCCTTGACCACCGTGCTGTCGTGCTCGGAAGCAAAGCGCGCTTCGTCAGGTCGTTTTTCTTGGCGCGGGACGGGGATGTCGACCACCTGACCAGGCGCCTTGATCGAATCGATCTCTTTCTTCACCTCTTCGGCCTTGCGCTGCTCGTCCTGGCGTTCAAGGTCGGCGATGATCTGGCGCGCGGCTTCGTCGTCCACCATGCCGACGTCGATGGATGGCCCATCGTTCGATCGCTCGGCGATCTGCTTTTGAATGTCGGCGTTCCGCGGGCCCAGGATGTACAAGCCAAGACCGCCCAGCAGGACCAACTCGGCATGGACCAAGGCCGCGACGATCAGCCAAAAGCCGATGCGCCGGGGTGGCTGCCGTCTGTTCGTGTGATGGGGACTGGTGCTACCCACTGCGTACCCCCAAGACCAAATCTAACGCGCGGCGGTCCTCGTTCCCGTCCATTCTACGGCAGCGACCGTGCCCCGCGGGCAATAACCCATCGCCTGCCATGTCATCGCACCACCGGGTTGTCGAATCCCACCCGCATCGACATCGGAATCGGCCGCGCGGTGGCTGGATCGGGCATGGGCGGAAATGGCGCTGCGCGCAAGACGGCCCGCACCGCTTCGCTGTCGAATTCGTCGAAGCCGGATGATTTCACCACCCGCACCCCGTCGCTGATTTTTCCGTCCGCGCGCAAGGTGAAGAAAACGATGGTCTCGCCTTGTTCCAGCCGCAAGGCCAGGGCCTTGGGAAAGACGCGCTCACGGTTGACCCGACCGACGATCTCCTGAATGTAGCGATCGTAGCGGCGATCGCGCGTCCGCTCGCTGACCGCCGGTCCACGTTGGTCGATGGCGGTCGCACCGGTTTCGCTGGGCGCCGCTCCGGCAGACGGCCTCGCCCCCGCACCTGGATCAAGCCCCGGGCCTTGCCCGTTGGTGGTATCGATCTTGGCAGTGGCTGCTGGATGCGAAAAATCGGCGATCCCGGGCTGGCGTTCGGTCGATGCCAGGCGCATCGCGCGATCGTCTGCGGCCGGACCACGTTGTTCGTCGTCGAATGTCCGCTTGCCTTGCTCGGCGTCCAGCGGACCCTGGCCGCGATCGGCGACCACCGCTTCGGCGACGCGCGGCACGTCGACCGCGGTGGTGACGCCGGCGCGCGTGCCCTCGGTGGTGCCGGCGCCTTTTTCTTCGGTGCCTTGATCGGGGGCGGCGTACTGCGCCGAGGCCGGCAGCCGCGCCGGCGTGCGCGAGCGCGCGGCGTCCCCTATGCCGACCAGGCGTTCGCGCCGGATCGCTTGCGGCGAGGAAGCCTGGGCGGCGGTGCGTTGGCGCGACGGTTGCGCGACGGTGGCGCCGTCGGTGACCCGCGCTTGCAACGCGGTCTGATCGCGACGCCAGGCGGCCGAAGGTGTGTGGCCGCCGGCGAGACCGCGATCGGCAGATGGCTTCGCCGGCAGTGGCTCGGCGGCGACGCGCGGGGCGATGGTCAACGGGACGTCATGGTCGCGGTCGGCTTGCGTCGCGTCCCACAACCGGGGCACCGGTTCTTGCGCCCGCACGATTGACGCCGCCGACGGGCTGTCGATCATCGCCACGTCGATCAGCACCGGCTCGGCCGCCATTTCGGCGGCGGCAGTGGCCAGGCTCGAGACGCCGTCCAGCGCACTGGCGCTGGCCCGGGTACGGTGCGCCAGTCCCGCCAGCAACAGTATGTGCGCCAGCGCAGACCCCAAAGCCGCCCAGAGCCATCGGCGCGAACCACCGCCGCGAGACAACCGTGGTCCCCGCTGGGAGATGGCGATAGCATGCTGGGTTTCCATGGACCTTACGCGCGCGCTTTTACGAGATGTCGGTCGGGCGGTCGGGGATTATCAATTGATCCAGGACGGAGATCGGATCCTGGTGGCCATGTCTGGAGGAAAAGATAGTTATGGCCTGATGGTTTTGCTGCGCACGATGCAAAAGCGAGCGCCCGTCCGCTTTGATTTGCTGGCGGTGCACCTGGATCAAGGCCACCCCGGGTATGACGGCTCGCCTTTGGTTCGCTGGCTGGAGCAAGAGCAGATCCCCCACCACGTCCTACATGAGGACACGTACTCGATCGTCACCGACAAAGTGCCGGAAGGCAAGACGTACTGCTCGCTGTGTTCGCGCCTGCGTCGAGGAATCCTCTACCGCGCGGCCACCGAGCGGGGCTGCAACAAGATCGCGCTTGGCCACCACCGCGAGGACGCCCTGGAGACGCTGCTCTTGAACCTTTTCTTCGGCGGCAAGCTGGCGACGATGCCGCCGCGGTTGACCAGCGACGACGGCCGCCACGTGGTCATTCGCCCCCTCATCTACTGCGCCGAGCAGCGCCTGGCGGCGTTCGCCACGCAGCACGCGTTTCCGATCTTGCCGTGCAATTTGTGCGGTTCGCAGTCCGAAGCGCAGCGCAAGCAGATGAAGGCGTTGCTGGCTCAGCTGGAGACCAAACACCCGACCCTGCGCCAGACCATGCTGGCGGCGCTGGGCAACGTGAACCCGTCGCACCTTTTGGACCGTCGGTGGCAAGGCGCGGAGGCGGCGAAAGCTGCCAGCACGGCGCCGAACAACGGCGATGTCGAACGCCTGATCGCGCTCGGTCCCCCGCCGCAGACGCGCGTCTGACCGCTGGGCTGGCGCCGCCTAGGCGGTCCCGCGCCGGGAGATACCGCGGGACTTGCTGCCGCTGGCGCCAGCCGGCACGCGCGGCGTGCTGGACGGTTTCATTTTCCGCAGCGGGCGCAACAGCGCCAGATTCAGGACCTCGGTCATATCGCGCACGGGCTTTATCGTCAGCTTGGCGCGAACGTGGTCGGGGATCTCTGAAAGCTCGGGCGCGTTGGCGTACGGGATGATGACCATGGTCATTCCGGCGCGCGCCGCCGCCAGCAGCTTTTCTTTCAGACCGCCGATGGGCAGGACCTTTCCGCGCAGGGTCAACTCGCCGGTCATGGCCACGTCGTGGCGCACGGGAACGCCGGAGATCAGCGACACCAGCGCGCAGGCCATGGTCACGCCCGCCGACGGGCCGTCCTTGGGCACGGCGCCCGAGGGCACGTGAATGTGCAACTCGCGGCCGGCGTAGAACTCGTTGCGCAGGCCCAGCATCAGGGCATGCGCGCGCGCGAACGACAGCGCCGCTTGCGCCGACTCTTTCATCACGTCGCCGAGCTGCCCGGTCAGGATCAACGATCCCTTGCCGGCCATGGTTTGCGCTTCGACGTGCAGCACCTCCCCTCCGTACGGCGTCCAGGCCAGGCCGTTGACGGTGCCGACCTCGTCGGTGCCACGGCGTTCTTCCGGCAAATATCGTGGCGGCCCCAGGAACTTCGGCAGATCTTCTGGAGTCAAAGTCGGACCGGAGTGGGCCTTGCGCGGTTTGGACGAACTGGCCGCCGCCTTCGCTCGATCGGCCGACGCCGCCTGCGCGCTGTCTTCCACCACCCGGCGCGCCACCTTGCGGGCCAGCTGGGCCACCAAGCGTTCCAGCTCGCGAAGGCCCGACTCGCGCGTGTACTCGCTGATGATCTTTTGCAAGATCGGCCGCCCGACGATGATGTCCTTGGCGGTCAAACCCGCGTCGGTGATCTGCTTGGGCACCAGGAATCTTTCGGCGATGACCAGCTTTTCTTCCTCGCTGTAGCCGGACAGACGCAGCGTCTCCATGCGATCGCGCAGGGGCGGCGGGATGGTCTCCGGCAAGTTGGCCGTGGCGATGAAAAGAACGCGCGACAGATCGAACGGCACGCCCAGGTAGTGGTCGCGGAAGTTGTGGTTCTGTTCCGGATCCAGCACCTCCAGCAGCGCCGCCGACGGATCGCCGCGCACGTCGGCGCCCAACTTGTCGACCTCGTCAAGCAGCATGACCGGGTTGTTGGTGCCCGCCTGCTTGAGGCCCTGGATCAAACGACCGGGCAGCGCGCCCACGTACGTGCGGCGGTGGCCGCGAATCTCTGCCTCGTCGCGCACACCCCCAAGCGAGATGCGCACGAACTTGCGGCCGACGGCGCGAGCGATGGAACGTCCCAGCGACGTCTTGCCCACTCCGGGCGGCCCGAGGAAACACAAGATCGGCCCGTGCACCCCGCCGCGCAGCTTGCGCACCGCCAGGTAATCGAGGATGCGGTCCTTGATGTGTTCGAGATCGTAGTGATCTTCGTCGAGGATCCGGCGCGCCGCTTCGATGTCCAGGGTGTCTTCGCTGGCCGTCTTCCAGGGCAATTCGACCAGCCAATCGATATAGGTGCGCAACACGGAGGCTTCGGCGCTCTCGGCGTGCATCTGATCCAGGCGCCGGATCTGTTTTTCCGCCTCGGTCTTCGCCTCTTCGGACAGGCCGGCGCGCGACACCTTGGCCCGCAGCTCGTCCATCTCTTCACCGTGCACATCGCCGTCGCCCAGCTCATTGCGGATCTGGCGCAGCTGCTCGCGCAGGTAATAGTCGCGCTGGGTCTTGGACATCTCTTCTTTGGCGCGGGTCTGGATCTGCGACTGCACTTCCAGAATCCCGATCTCTTTTTCCAGCGAGTGGTTCACCCGGGTCAGGCGATCGGTCGGTGAATCCAGCTCTAGAAGTTCCTGTGCCTCGGCGACCTTCAGGGTCAGGTTCGACGCCACCAGATCGGCCATGCGGCCGGGATCGTCGACGCTTTGGACCACCATCGACAGCTCGGGCTGCACCGACTTGCCCAGGTTGGTCAGCTTGTCGATGTTCTGGCGCACCGAGCGCAGCAGCCCTTCGTGCCCGACGGTGCGCGACGGGGGCGGATCCTCCTGGCGATCGATGCGCACGCGGTAGCACGGGCTTTCCGAGATGAAGCGCGAGATGCGCGCCCGGCACAGCCCCTGAACCAAGATCTTCAAGCCGCCTTCGGACAGCTTGCGCATGCGCATGATCATGCCGATGGTGCCGGTGCGATAGAACGACGACGACGACGGGTCGTCTTCGGACGAGTCGCGCTGGGCGACCAGGAAGCACAGGCGCTCTTCCGCCTCCAAGGCCTTGGCCACGGCTTCCATCGACACCGGCCGGGTAACCCGCAGCGGAACGATCATGTACGGGAAGACCACCAGGTCCCGGATCGGTAGCAACGGAAGGACGTCGGGGATCTCCGGGTCTGACGGAGGCTTCATTTCGGTATTGGCGCTCACAGAAACACAGTATCAGAATTTAGCAAGCCGCGCGTCAACACCGTCGCTGTGGTGGCCATTAGACAACCTCTCTAATTAGGCTGGCTGTTCAACCCTGCACGGGATGGATCAACAAATGCGATCGCGTTCCCGCCCAAACCTTCAAACCCTGCCGTACCGGGGTCGATTGTGACGTCACGCATGGCGTCTGTCACGATCATCGTTTCGGTTTCTCCGCGCCCAAGATCCGCGCCGTCAATCACTCGCAGCCCCTTCGCGGTCGCATCCGCAAATGCAGCTGACGACCGCAGGTCAGGCCGAAAACCGAAATTCTTGCTCCGCTGCCGACGCTGCGCCGGCGGCCTCCGTCATTGGCGTTGTTTGGCAAGACTCTCTGTTCGGGGGCGGGGACGGGGCCGCTCTTCCCGAACGTCGGTTGATTTTGCCCGATGAGCGCATTGGCGTGGCCTGCTGGCCGGCGACGCGAAAAAGATCAGCGTGGTGCGTGCCGACCCAGATCGCATTCGCCAGCGTTTGCCCGGATGCTAGGCTGCCGTCGTGAGCCTGGGGGCGATGCTGCTGGCGCTGGTGCAGCTGAGCGATGCGGGCGCGGGTGGTCCCGTCAATGCGAGCGCGACCGTCACCACCGGCCGCACCGCCCTGTTGACCGCGACTGCCGCCGTTGGCCACCCGGTCGAACGGGCCGTCGCCGGCCGAACGTTTTTGTTGGGCGTCGTCCAGGATCGCCAGCAGCATTGGACCGAGGCGGCGTCGCTCTATCAGCAGGCGGTCCTCGAATGGTCGACCGAGCTGCGGGTGCATTCCAGCGTGGCGCTCGAGCGCGCGGTGCAGAAAGCCGAACGCGAGCGACAGCGATCGGTGATGCTGGCCAATCTGGAACTGTCGCGGCCCGGCCAGCCCGAATCCGTGGCTCGCGCCATGACCCTCGAGCGGGCACGCCTGCTGCGCACGAAGATGATGGTGGTACGCGCCAACAGCGGGGGCGTGCCCGACGATCTGTACGCGCGCACCCGTCGGGCCTTCGAAGACGCCTTGCGCGCCGGCGACGCCCTGCCGATCGCTGTGAAATCGGAGATTCACCTCCTTTTGTGCGCCGCCCACGCCTCTGCCGGCGCGCACGCCGCTGCCCGGCTGGCGCTGAGTCAGGTTTCGACCGAACAACAACAGGAGCCGGTGAACGCCCTGCCGATGGCCATCTGCGCCGCCGCGCTGGGTGACCCCACTCAGGCGCTGAATTTTCTCGAGGCCCATCTGCGCCAGCGCCTGGACCCGTTCACCCAGCGCGAGCTTTTCCTCGCCAACGACTGGGACCTGCTGCGCGGCCAGCCCCGCTTCGAGAATCTCTTCGCCAGCCTGGCTCGCTATTGACCTGATATTGACCTTCCTCCGGCGGACTGCTAGTTACTCGCCTGCCGGCGCAAGCCGGTGGAGGGGCTGTAGCTCAGCTGGGAGAGCGCCTCAATGGCATTGAGGAGGCCGACGGTTCGATCCCGTTCAGCTCCACTAGTTCTAAACAAGCGTCGATATTCTGCTTTGTCGGCATGGACAGGGACAGCGGACAACACCGCAACCTAAGCGAGTGGTCCCCAAGTGGTCCCCAAGTGGTCCCCAAGTGGTCCTCTTCAGGAGGAAACCAACCCGTGACGGACCTGGAGAGCCGACTCAAAACGATTCGGGTGTGCACGGACACTTCGGTCGAAACGGTGATCACGTACTGGCTAATCAGGCGCGTGGCCGGCCAGCTATTCGCGGCGGCGCCCGGATTGTTCTGGCGTCCTCACTACAACACGCCTCTTTCTCCGATGCTCGGAGCCCACGCTGACGCACAGGTCATTAGAATCCATGCGGTGCTCTGTGGCTCGGCGGTATGCAACGACTGCCGAGCAGCTGGCCAAAAGAAAAAACAGCCCACCTGTTCAAAGGATCTTTGCGGAAAGCCCCTCGCGGACGGCATTTCCCTTCGTGGGTTGGAGGACTTGAAGAACCATCGAGACGTCGTCGGCCATCCACTGACGTTCCAGTTGGACCGCGCCGGCATCCGACAATTTGTCGACGCTCGGCGCGATCGCACGGATGTTCGGGCCGCTCTGGTGTGGGATGTCCACCGATCAATAGTCGAAGCGCAACTTGCCGCTGGCGCCCCCACGAGCATTCTCGATATTAGGGTCGGGCCTAACCAAACAGCGGTGCTCGCGAGCATCCTGAAGCTTTGTTTGAGGCCCGAGGCTGGCCTTGTGGGCGATGCCCCTCTAGCCCAATGGATGACCGAGGCCTGGAAGAAAGATCGGCCCTGGTTCGAGAAGCACCCCGATGGCCGGTACCCTCGTAAGACGGACGCAGAACTCCATGCCCTTTACGAGAGGATGAAGAAGGATTGGGAGGCAAGCCGATAGCAGCTTCACGTTCGCTCGCCGTGTTCCTCAGCGAAGCCCGGCAACCTGTCACGCCGCGCCTCCTGCTAGGACCTTCAGCGCGCGCCGCTGCTGCGCGCTCGCAACGGCCTCCGGCTTCGCGTAGCTCTGAATCGTCGTGCTAACCCGCTCGTGCCCTAGAGACGCGGCGACAACGTGGCCGGTGACCCCTGCATCGTAACCGTTCAGGGGTGTGGTTGAGCGCCGCCGGTGGTTATGCGAATTGGATCGCATGACGATCACGAGCAGCGAAGACCTTGGCAAACAGATCGAACGGGTAGTGAGCGAATACCTCGCGGCAGGCCGAAAGATGGCG